>DATMLG010000507.1:0-2977 GCA_035570675.1 Verrucomicrobiia bacterium
AAATTCCGCTGCTCAAAATTAAATTTCGTCACGTCCCGTAAAAACCGACCGAGCACGTGGGTGTCGCCGATGCCCCGCACTCCCGGGGAAGGCACGTCGACTGCATAGTCGCGGAAATCCGGCATCCGCAAATCGCGAAGCAAAATGCCGCCGTTGGCGTGGGGATTTGCGCCCATGCGCCGATCGCCCTTGGGCGCAAGCTCGGCCAGTTCGGGTTTGAGACGGCCATGATCATCAAAGAGTTCCTGCGGCCGGTAACTGCCCAGCCAGTCTTCCAAGAGCTTTAGGTGCTCGGGATGGGTGGCGGGGTCGGAGAGCGGCACCTGATGAGAATGGAACGTGCCTTCAATCTGGACGCCATCCACGATTTTAGGCCCAGTCCAGCCTTTGGGGGAATTGAGCACGATCATCGGCCAGCGCGGGCGGGTGAGGTTGCCGTTGATGCGGGCGTCCTGCTGGATTTTTTTAATCTGCTCCACCGCGATCTCGAGCGCCGCGGCCATGGCCTCGTGCATCGGAGCCGGTTCGTGACCTTCGACAAAATAAGGGGTCCATCCGTAGCCGCGGAGCAACTGTTCCAATTCCTCGCGGGTAATGCGGGCGAGGATGGTGGGGTTGGAAATCTTGTAGCCATTGAGATGCAGGATGGGGAGGACCGCGCCGTCGGTGGCAGGATTGAGAAACTTGTTGGAATGCCACGCCGTCGCCAGCGGACCGGTTTCGGCCTCGCCATCGCCAACCACGCAGGCGACGATGAGGTCGGGATTGTCGAACACCGCGCCAAAGGAATGGCTCAAGGAATAGCCCAGTTCGCCACCTTCGTGGATGGAGCCGGGAGTTTCCGGCGAGGCGTGGCTGGGAATGCCTCCTGGAAACGAAAATTGGATAAAGAGCCTCCGCAACCCGGCTTCATCCTGGCCGATATTGGGATAAATCTCGCTGTAAGTCCCCTCAAGGTACGTGTTGCCCACCACGGCAGGGCCGCCGTGGCCGGGGCCGGAGACGTAAATCATGTCGAGGTCATATTTTTTGATGACCCGATTCAGGTGGACGTAAATAAAGTTCTGCCCCGGGGTGGTGCCCCAATGCCCCAGCAGCATGTGCTTCACATCCGTGAGCGCCAGCGGCCGCTTCAACAGCGGATTGTCGTAAAGATAAATCTGGCCGACGGACAGGTAATTGGCGGCGCGCCAATAGGCGTCCATTTTTTGGAGCAGGTCCGGCGTGAGCGTCTTGGCATTCGCATTCATCATTCAATGATTATGTGTCCACAACTTCAATTGTTACATTCACCCATCAAACCATATCTTTTGGCCGCTTAAAAGCGAATGGGGTGAACACCCCATTCAAGTGGCGGCGGCGAACCCCAATATGCGGCCGACGGCCCTCGCAATCATCAGTTCCTCATCGGTGCGCATGACTCGAACCATGGTCCGGGAGGCATTGCTGGAAATGACCCCCGCCGTCTGCGCGTTGCGCGACGCATTCAATTTCAGGCCGAGGAACTCCAGGCCGCCACAAATTCGCGCCCGGACTTCCGGCGCATTTTCGCCGATGCCGCCGGCAAAAACCAGCGTGTCCAAACCTCCCAGCGCCCCGGCCATGCCGCAAATCCATTTCTTGGCCTGATAACAAAACAGCGCCACGGCTTCGGCGGCGCGAACATCTTTCTTCTCCCGCAAACACAATTCGCGCATGTCGGAACTCGTTTCCGAAACGCCCAGCAGGCCCGACTCGTGATTGATCATGTGTTGAAATTGCCCCGCCGTCACCTTTTCGGTGCGCGCGAGATACCAACTGATGCCGGGGTCCAAATCGCCGGAACGGGTGCTCATGGGCAGGCCGGCGGTGGGAGTGAAGCTCATGCTGGTATCGATGCTTTTGCCGCCGAGCACCGCGGTGATGCTCGCGCCGTTGCCCAGATGCGCAAGGATGACGCGGCCACGCGCGGCCCTGGCCCCGGCCACACGGGCGAGCTCCTCCATGAGATAGGCGCAGGAAAGCCCGTGAAATCCGTAACGCCGGACGCCGCGGGCGTAGTAACGTCGCGGGATGGGTAATATCTGGGCGACGCGCGGCAGGTCGTGATGGAAGGCGGTGTCGAAGCAGGCGATTTGCGGCAATTTTGGGAAGCGGCGATGAAACGCCTCGGTCAGCAGGATTTCCTCCGGCAGATGCTCGGGGTCAAATGGGCTCAGTTGGTGCAGTTCATCTATCATTGCCGGCGTGATGCGTTGCGGTTTCCAATACTTTGGGCCGCCATGCACGACGCGATGTCCCACGGCGGCCAGCGAGCCGTTTTTAATTCGTTCCTGAAGCCAGTCCATCAGCAGCTTTACTGCGGCCGTGTGGTCGGGGACGATGACGGCGCGCGAGAAGTTCCCGGTTTTGTCCAGACCCTCGACCGAGAAGCCGCCTTTTCGGAGACCCACGCCCTCGATCCGGCCGGTGAAAATGCGGCGCATGGCCCGGTCCGCCTCAAAGAGCGCGAACTTGATGCTGGACGAACCGCCATTGACGGTGAGGACGGAACGTTGAATGGAACCGGGTTTCATTTTGCGGGCGCTTCGGAAATTGCTTCAGCCGGCCTTTGCCCGGCCAATATAGCGTGCAGGAGATGAGAGTCAAAAGAAGTAATTGTAGAAGGGCAGGCTGAACCGCGTTCTTGAGCAAAACGGACGGGAGACTCGCAAAGTCGAATTTAACTCATTCCTATCATTCCTCGCTTTCGCTGGGGCCTAACGTCTCAAGTTTCGCCAGCCAGGAAGAGAACCGAGGGCAGGCTCCTCGGACGGTATCCAGCGATAGTTTATCAGCAATACGCGGCCCGTGAGCAAAGTCGCTTCGGCCTTTGATGTACCCGGGAAATTCCTCCTGAATGCGTTTTGATGGGGCCTTTTGCGGTGTGTCATTGATCTTTTCACAACCTCCACACTCCGTGACGGCTTGTGCGAATCGTGTAGCGAGCAATATATTG
>DATMLG010000508.1:0-4600 GCA_035570675.1 Verrucomicrobiia bacterium
CGTTGGAACAATAGTCGAGACCCAGCGCCCCGTCGTTGCGGAGAAAGGTTGCGATGGCCCGGGCGGAGGCAGGATCGACCAGGAGCGAATGCTGCGCGGACGGCGAAGGGTTGGAGAAAAGCGTCACCTTTGCCCCGGGAAATTGGAGCAAGAGACGGTCGCGCAACTGTTCGATGGCTTCCATCAGAGTTTGAAGGGGGAAACCAGGAAACCATGAAAAGGAAACCAGACTTCCTGGCTTCCGGGTTTCCTTCTTTGTTTCGAACCCAAATGGTTTGTTGTGTTGGTCAACATGGTAATCAGCGGCCTGTTGGTCAGGCTTTCTCCGGGCGGGCGGCGGCGGGCGGCTGCCACAAGCCGGTGTTTTTGGATGGTTCGAGGTCGCTGGGACCGAAAGCGGGGACCGGGCATCCGCACGGCTCCGAGGCCTGCAGGTGACGCGGGGCGTCGGGGCCGGAGATTTTCTGGCCGCGGATTTTGTCCTGCAATTGGATCAAACCATGCAGCAACGCCTCGGGCCGGGGCGGACAACCGGGGATGTAAATGTCCACCGGGATAAAGCGGTCGATGCCCTTGAGCACATTGTAACCCTGTTTGAAAGGACCGCCGGAAATCGCGCACGCGCCCATGGCGATGCAATATTTCGGCTCGGGCATCTGATTCCACAGGCGCACGACGGACGGTGCCATTTTCTTCGTGACAGTGCCTGAGACGATGAGCAGGTCGGCCTGGCGCGGCGAAGGGCGAAACACCTCCGAGCCGAAGCGCGCGATGTCGAAACGCGCCATCGACGCGGCGATCATCTCGATTGCGCAGCAGGCGAGGCCGAACTGCAACGGCCAGACGGAATGGCTGCGGCCCCAGTTATAGAGCTCTTCCATGCTCGTGAGCAGGATACCGTGGCGGCGAAGTTCGTCGCGGTCGGCGGAGGTGATGGCAGGTGCGTCGCTCATGTCCATTCAAGGTGGCCGCGACCCCAGGCCCACACAAGGCCTTCGGCCAACAAGAGAATGAAGACGAGCATGGCAACGAGCGCGCCTCCCGGCAGACCGGTAAACACGACGGCGAAGGGGAGGAGGAAGACAACTTCGACGTCAAAGATCAGGAAGAGAATGGCATACAGGTAGTAGTGGGCTTTGAACTGAATCCAGGCATTGCCGGTCGGTGGAACGCCGCATTCGTAGATATCGTTCTTAACCGCGCCCGGCTTGGCGGGCTGGAAAAAGCGAAACCAAAGACGGGCCACGCCGAGCATCGCCAGAGGGAAAGCCACCGCCACGGCGAGGAAGAGGGCAAGAAATACATAAGCCTGAACGTTCATAATTGGTTGCTGCTATAATCCCTAAAAAACACCCGGTCTGGCTCGGTGTTCCTTGGCGGAAATTACGCATATCTTGTCTTGATGGTTCTGCGAAGGCTACCTGAAAAAATTCTGGGTTCGCCCAGGCGTTAGGCCCGGCGCACGTCAACTGAGGAGCAGCAATCGACAAAAACTGCGCAGGCGGGCTCCGCTCCATGCGTTATGCTGGTTCGCAAAATGGATCATTCCACCATGTCAGCCAGCCTCTCACCCTGGGGCGCGCCCTTGAAACAACGCGGCGCCGCCCTGCTCACCAATCCGCTGCTGAACAAAGGCACGGCATTCACCGAGCGCGAGCGCGATGCGCTCGGGCTGCGCGGTTTGTTGCCGCCGCGGGTATTTTCGCTCGAAGAGCAGGTAAAGCGGAGTCTGCTCGCCGTACGGCGGAAACCGGACGCGCTCGAAAAGTATATTTACGTCACGAATCTTCAGAATCGGAACGAGGTGCTCTTTTACCGTCTCGTGATGGAGAACCTCGAAGAGATGATTCCCCTGATTTACACCCCGACGGTGGGCGAGGCGTGTCTCCAATACGGCGCAATCTTTCGCCGGCCACGCGGATTGTTCATCACGCTGAGAGAACGCGGACGCATCGCGGAAATTCTCCGTCTTTGGTCCCACGACGGCGTGCGGCTGATCGTTGTGACCGACGGCGAACGAATTCTTGGCCTCGGCGACCTTGGTGCGCTCGGCATGGGTATTCCGGTCGGCAAACTTGCGCTCTACACGGCATGTGCCGGAGTGCATCCTTCCTACACCCTGCCGATCATGCTCGATGTTGGCACGGACAACGCGGAACTGCTTGAAGGCGATTTTTATATCGGGCTCAAAGAGCGCCGCGCGCGCGGCGCGGTCTATGACGAGTTCATCGAGGAATTCGTTTCCGCGGTGCACACCGTTTTCCCCCACGCGTTGCTGCAATGGGAGGATTTCGGCAACACGAACGCTTTTCGTATCCTGCAGAAGTATCGTTCGCGGCAACCGTCGTTCAACGACGACATTCAGGGCACCGCCGCAACGGCCGTGGCCGGTTTGATCGCGGCCTTGCGCCTGACGCACGGCTCGCTGGCGCAGCAACGCCTGTTGTTTCTCGGTGCGGGCGAAGCCGGCACGGGCATCGCCGATCTTTATGTCGAGGCGGCCCAGGCCGAAGGATTAAGTGTGGAGGAGGCCCGCCGTCGCTGCTGGTTCGTCGATTCAAAAGGTCTGGTGGTGAAAAGCCGGACCGATCTGGCCGAGCATAAGAAGCACTATGCCCATGCCCAACGATTTGTCGCGACCCTGGCCGAGGCGGTAAATGCATTTAAGCCCACCATGCTGGTCGGGGTGTCGGGCATGACGGCGGCATTCACGAAGGAAATCATCGGGACCATGAGTTCGTTCAACAAGCAACCGATCATTTTTGCGTTGTCGAATCCCACCTCAAAGGCCGAATGCACGGCGGAACAAGCCTACACCTGGTCGGATGGCCGCGCGATTTTTGCCAGCGGCAGTCCCTTTCCGCCTTTCGAGCACAACGGCCGCCGCCATGTGCCGGGACAGGGCAATAACATTTACATTTTCCCCGGCGTTGGGCTCGGCGCACTGGTGAGCGAGGCGCGCGAAGTCAGCAATGAGATGTTTCTCGCGGCCGCACGGAAGTTGGCGGAACTCGTACAACCCGAGGATCTCGCCGTCGGGCGCGTCTTTCCGCCGCTGACGAAGATTCGGGAAGTCTCGCTGCAAATCGCCGCCGCGGTGGCGACCACCGCACACGACGCCGGCCTCGCGCAGGTGCCCCGGCCGAAGGATATCATGGCGGACATTCGCGCCCAGATGTTCGAACCGGTCTACCGCGAATACGCGTGACGAAAAGCCTGTCGGGCGTCGCCCTCTCCAGGCTCCTTAAGAAAATGGCGCAGCCATTTTCATTTTAGCAGGCTGGAGGACGAAGTCTGACAGCCTGCTAACGGACGAGGATGTTCAGGCCGGGCACATTGATGGCTTCGACCGGCACAACGCCAATGGATGCCGTGCGAAGTTTTTCATCGCTGCAGCCGTCCGGACGGAAACGTTGGATGACCCATTCGGTGCAGCCGGCCTCCGTAAGCGAACGGGCCATGTCCGACAAATCACCGTTGGAAAGCAGATCCGGGTGCCAGGTCGTGCGCACTTCGCATGGGATATGGGCTGAGCGCAGCATCTGAAAACTTGTCCAGGCTTGTTTGCCGTGGGCATGGCCGGTAATGCGCGCGTAACTGAAGAAAGGAGCCTTGAAATCGAATCCCACCCAGTCGAGCAAAGGCAGCAGCGGGGACAATTTCTCCGGCAATGGCCCGGCGGTATGCAGGCCAATTTTGAAGTTTAGCGCCCGGGCCTGCTGCATGGCCGCATGAAGTCCGGCATGGAGAGTGGGTTCGCCGCCGCTAAAGACGACGGCGTCAAGCAGGCCGCGCCGATGCTCCAGCCAGGGCAGGATATCCTCCCAGGCATACTTGCTGGAGGGTGGAAACGGAATGAGATGCGGATTATGGCAATAACGGCATTGCCAGCCGCAGCCCTGGCAAAAAATAACCGCAGCCAACTGGCCGGGCCAGTCGACGAGGGACATCTGCTCAAGTCCGCCGATGCGCAGACTCGACGAGCCGCCGCGCGGGATGACGCGATGCACCATCAGCTTCCGGCGCACTGTGCCTCTTGGAAGAAGCGCCGCTCCTGGTGTTCGCCCTGTTTTCCGATGTTAAAGCTGGAAACGGGACGATGGTAACCCATGACGCGGGTCCAGACTTCACAAGGCTGGCGTTCAGCGTCGGTCAGAACAATGGCGGAGGACGGGACAGTTTTTTGGGATTCGGTGGCGACCATGATTTTGATTTTGTTTGAGGTTGGATTTGTAACCCGGGCTCGGAAAAACTGGCACTCAATTCAAGCTGGAGGCCTCTTCGCATTTTCGCTGGATGATTTCGGCATCGCATTTTGGACAGAAGGCATGTTCGCCGGAGAGATAGCCGTGTTTTGGGCAAATCGAGAAGGTGGGGGTGATGGTGATGTAGGGAAGTGAGAAACGCTCCAGTGCGCGGCGGACGAGTTTTTTGCAGGCTTCCGCGCTGGAGAGACGCTGCCCCATGTAAAGGTGAAGAACGGTGCCGCCGGTATATTTGCGCTGGAGGTCGTTCTGGTGCTCGAGGGCCTCAAAGGGATCGTCGGTGTAGCCGGCCGGGAGTTGCGACGAGTTGGTGTAATAAGGATTGCTGGGAGTGC
>DATMLG010000509.1:0-8185 GCA_035570675.1 Verrucomicrobiia bacterium
CTTCTCCTCCTCGCGGTGCTCGCGCTGTCGCGGCCCTATTTTCCCACCAAGGCCAAAAACAGCGACCTGCGCGTGGTCATTCTGGACGCCTCGGCCTCGATGCAGGCGACGGACGAATTTCCCTCACGCTTCGAGAAGGCGCGCAAGGAGGCATTGGAATGGGTGGACAGCCTGCGCGAAGGCGACAAGATGGTCGTCCTCCAGGTCGCCGCCAACACGGAGGTCAAGCAATCCGAGACCAGCGACAAGACCGCGTTGCGCCGCGCCATCAATTCATGCAACGCCCTCGACTCGCCCACGCGCCTCATCCCCGCGCTCAAGATGGCGGAATCCCTGGTGCGCGACCGCGGCAAGGACAGCAATCCGGAAATCCATTTGTTCAGCGACGGCGCCGTCCCGGATTCAAGCGTGTTCGACAACAAGACCCTCCCGCTCATTTTTCATCGCGTCGGCCAACGGGCGAACAATCTTGGCATCACCGCGCTGGACGTCCGCGCCAATCCCGAGGACGCCTCGCAACGCGCCATTTACGCCAGCATCCAGAATTTTTCGTCCAACACGATGGATACCGAGCTGGAGTTGCGGCTTGACGGCCAGTTGGTCGCGCCGCCGCGACCGCTCAGCATCAAACCCGGCGAGGTTTCGCCACAAGTATTCATCGCATCGCAGACCAACGACGGCATTTTCACCGTCCGCTCCACGCTCGACGACGATCTGGCGGCGGACAACGAGGCGTCCATCGTCAGTCTGTTGCCGCATCCGGTGAAGGTGCTGCTCGTCACCCGCGGCAATCGTCTCCTCGAAAAAGCCCTGCACGCGACGCCGAACGTCGAGCTGACCGTCGCCCCTGACCTCGCCAATGACGGCTCGGACTACGATCTGGTGGCGCTCGACGGCGTCACGCCCACCGTCTGGCCCTCGGGAAATGTCCTGGCCCTGCAGGTGTTTCAAACCAATTGGTTCGACAAAGTTTCTTCGGTGGAGGCTCCGGCGATTGTGTATTCGCCGCCCACGCATCCGGTCCTTTATTCTGTCAGCTTCGACAACGTCCACATTGCAAAAAGTTTTGAGGTGAATGCGCCAAGCTGGGGAATCTCGCTGATAGATTCGCAACAGGCGTCACTGATGGTCGGCGGCGATTTGGGACGGCAGCGAATTTTGTGGATTGGATTCGACGTGCTCGAAAGCGACTGGCCGTTGCGCGTTTCCTTTCCGATGTTCATCGAGAACGCGGTGGACTGGCTGAACCCGGCGACGGCCCGCAACCGCCAGTTGCTCGTTCACGCGGGCGATCCATTCCGCCTTGCGCTCGCCCAGCCGGTCTCCAGCGCGCAAATCACACTGCCCGACGGCTCCGTGCGCGATTTGAAGGTGGGCACCAACGCCAATGAAATTGTGTTCGGCGACACCTTCAAACAGGGAACCTACCATCTGAAGGCGGGCACCAACAACACCGTGTTTTGCGCCGCGTTGCTGGATGAGGCCGAGAGCAACATCAAGCCGCGTGACGAATTGCAACTGGGCCAATACACGCGCGTTTCGGCCACGACGCTCCATCGCACCAACATGGAATTGTGGCGCACCATCGCCGCCATCGCGCTGGGCGTCCTGCTGTTCGAATGGTGGTATTACCATAGGAGGACGGTGTGAGAAAGCCATGAACTGGGCCTTGTTCCAAAATAGTGTGCTGGTGGCCGGAGCGGCGATGCTGCTGTCCGTCACATTTGGCCTGGCAGCCGCGCTGTGGCTGGCGGGGCTGGAAGCGCGGTGGCGAACATTCTGGCTCACCATCACCATTGTGGCGCTGGCTTTTCCGCCGTTCCTCGTGACGAATTGCTGGATTTATTATCTGGGCGAGGCCGGCGTATGGCATCACTGGCTGCCGCTCAGCATTTACACGCCACCCGGCACGGTCTGGATACTGGCACTGCTGACCTGGCCCATCACCGTGCTTTCCGTGCTCGGCGCGTGGCAACGGCTGGAAGCCCCGCAACTCGAAAGCGACACCGCCGTCACCGGACTGGCGTTGATGCGCGGCCTGCTGTTCCCGGTGGCCCGTGGCGCGCTGATTCAGGCCGCGGTGCTGACGTTCGTCCTCACGTTGAACAACTTTTCCGTCCCGGCCATCCTCCAGACCAAGGTTTTTCCCGCGGAAGTCTGGGTGCGCTTCAACACCACGTTTGATTCCCTTGGCGCGCTGCAAATGAGCTGGCCGATGATGCTGACGCCGCTGCTGCTCCTCGCGTGCTTTCGCCGCAAGGACGTCGCGTGGCCGCGTATGCAGGGGCCGGTTTCCGCCAAACTTTTCCGGCGGCAACTCGGCGCGGGCTGGTCCCTGGGTTGCGGCGTTTGCACGGTCATCATAGCTTCGCTCGCGGTCGGCCTGCCGCTCTTCCAACTGGCCTCCACGCGCCGGACCTGGACGGAACTGCCGGAAGCCATCGCCGCGGGAAAACTGGCGCTGTGGAATTCCATCTTCCTGGCGGTGGTGGCGGCGACATTGTGCGTCGCGATGGGCTTCATTGCCCCGCGCGCAGGCCGGTTCGTCGGCACGGCATTGTGGCTGCCGTTCCTGACGCCGGGGGTGCTGGTGGGCATTGGATTGATCGCGTTGTTCAATCGCCCGATCTTTTCCGCGCTGTATCACGGCGTGGGAATCGTGATCCTGGCGTATTGCATCCGTTATCTGGCCTTTGGCTGGAACGGCGTGGCGCACGCGCTGCGCTCGGTGGACCGCGACCTGACGGACGCCGCGCGGATCGACGGCGCTTCGCGCTGGCAGATGCTGCGGCACGCGTACTGGCCGCAAGTCTCGGCGCAGCTCGCCGCCGTCTGGTATCTGGTTTTTTTGCTGTGCCTGTGGGACGTGGAATCCATCGTCCTCGTCGTGCCGCCGGGTGGCGAGACACTGGCGCTGCGCGTCTTCAATCTTTTGCACTACGGCCACAATCCTCAGGTGAACGCCATTTGCCTTGCGTTGCTGGCCGTGGCGGCCGGACCGCTGATTCTTTGGTGGCTGGGCAAATGCATCGTGCAACTTCGCCTGCGCATGACGGATGCCGGTCGCACGGGCGTGGTAATTCTGACCGCAATTTCCCTGGCCGTGCTGACGAGCTGTTCGCCGGGAAATCCGAACGAACAAACGTTGGACAGCAAAATCTTCAGCCGCGTCGAGGTCATCGGCACCCGGGGCACGGGCGCGGGCGAGTTGAACAAACCCCGCTCCGTGGCCGTGGACCATCAGGACAATCTTTATGTGGTGGACATGACCGGGCGTGTGCAGAAGTTTTCGCCCGACGGCCAGTTCCTGCTTTCCTGGCGGATGCACGTGGAAGACCCGGGCAAGGTCAAGGGTGAACCCAAGGGCATGGGCACGGACAACGACGGGAACATCATCGTCGTCGAACCGCACTATCAGCGCGTGAATCTCTTCACAACGGACGGCAAACGTCTTGAACAATGGGGCGAGCGCGGCACAAACGCCGGCCAGTTCATCATGCCGCGCGCCGTTGCGGTCAATTCGCACGGCGACTATTTCATTCCCGAATACACCGAGGTGGACCGCGTGCAGCAATTCACGGGCAAGGACAAAAAACTGGTCCGCGTGATCGGCCACACCGGAACGGGTGACGGCGAATTCGACCGGCCGGAGGGGCTTTGTGTGGATGCACAGGACCGCCTCTATGTCGCGGATTCGTGCAATCACCGCATCCAGGTGTTTTCGCCGGACGGCCAATGGCTCCGCAGTTACGGCCATGCCGGCAGCGGGCCGGGCGAGTTCAGCTATCCCTACGACATCCGCGTGGACAAGGCCGGCCGGCAATATGTCTGCGAATTCGGCGGCAGCCGGCTGCAGGTGTTCGATGCCAATGACCGGCTGCTGGAAGTCATCGGCGGTCCCGGCGTGGCGCCGGGGCAGTTCAGCAATCCTTGGAGCATGGCCTTTGATTCGGAAGGCGACCTGTACGTGGCGGACTCGCAGAATCATCGCGTGCAAAAATTCATCCGCCGGAAGGACGTGGTGGCCCGGTGAACATTCAATTCACACATCCCTGGTTTTTGCTGCTGCTGCCTCCGGCGCTGGCGTGGGTGGTCTGGCTGGCCTGGAAAAGCGACGTGCAGATCAGCAAATGGCGGCGCTGGCTGGCGTTTTCGTTGCGCGCGGCGATTGTGACGGCGCTGGTGCTGGCGCTGGCCGGCCTGCAATGGCTCCGGGCCATGCAGGGCATGAATGTCTTCTATCTGCTTGACCGCTCGGACAGCATTCCCTCGCCGCAACAGGACGCCGCGCGCGCCTATGTCACCAAGACCGCCCAGTCCAAGAAATCCGTGGACAAGGCGGGGATGATTGCGTTTGGCAGCGAGGCGAACATCGAAACGACCGCGAATGCTGCCGTCGAAGACAGCAAAGTTTTTGCCGTCGTGGGCACGGAACGTACGGACATCGCCGGGGCCATTCAACTTGGAACGGCGGCATTTCCGGAAACGGGCCAGAAACGGCTGGTGCTGATGTCCGACGGCAACGAAAACATCGGCGATGCCATGATGGCGCTGCTGGCGGCGAAGGATTTGGGGGTGACAATGGATGTAGTGCCGCTGGGCGTCGAACGCGGCAATGACGTCTCGGTCCAGAGATTCACCATACCGCCGAAGCTCAAGCAGGGGCAGGTGTTCGAGGGCAAAATCACCATCCAGGCGGACGCGCCGGGCAAGGCGGTGATGTACATTGAACGCGACAACAAAGTGTTGGCCCAGCAGGAGGTGGAACTTTCGCCCGGCAAAAATCTTTTTACCTTTCCGGACACACTGCCGGAGGCGGGCTTTTACAAATACGACGTGCGCGTCGAAGCGCCCGGTGACATGGTGCCGCAAAACAACCGGGCCAGCGCCTTCGCCAACGTGAAGGGCGAGCCGGAGATTTTGCTAGTGTCCTCGGACCCGGAGGCGGACCAACCGTTGCTGGCGGCACTGCAATCGGCGCGGCTCAAGGGAAAGCTCGTCGGCGTGCGGGATTTTCCCGCAAGCCTGGCGGAAATGCAAAGTTATGATTCCATCTTCTTGTGCAACGTGGCGGCGGGCGACCTGGGACGGGATGCGCTGACCCGGCTCGAAAGCGCCGTGCGCGACTTCGGCGTCGGACTGGTGTGCGTGGGCGGAGACCAGACCTATGCGGCGGGAGGTTACCGCGGAACGCCGCTGGAGGACGTGCTGCCGGTGAGCATGGAATTAGACAGCAAAAAGGTGCTGCCCAAGGGCGCCGTCGCGCTGGTGATGCACGGGATGGAATTTGCCAACGGCAACCAGATTGCCCGCGATTGCGCGCAGGGAGTTTTGCAGGCGCTGGGCCCGCAGGACGAAATGGGCGTCGTGCTGTGGGACGGGACTGAACGGTGGCTGTTTCCAATGACGCCGGCGGGCGACAAAAAGGAACTTGGCCGGCAGATTGCCGGAATGAATCAGGGCGATTTGCCGACCTTCGAAGGCGTCCTGCGGCTGGCTCACGATGGTTTGAAAAAATCCACGGCGAACCTGAAACACATCATTGTGTTCAGCGACGGCGATCCCTCGGCACCTTCGCAGGCGTTGATGAACGAAATGGTATCGGACAAAATCACAGTGAGTACGGTCTTGATTGCCGGCCATGCCGGACCGGACAACATGATTTGGATCGCCGCACAGGGAGGCGGCCAGTTTTATAACATCCAGTCACCGGACGAATTGCCGCAGATCTTCATCAAGGAAGCGGCGGTGATCTTGAAATCCGCCATTTACGAAGATCCATTCAAGCCGCAGTTGCAATCGTCCACAGAGCTGGTGCGCGGCATCGGCGCGGGCGAATATCCAGCATTGCTCGGATACGTGGCCACGACGCCCAAGCCGCGCGCCGAAATGCCGCTGGTGACTGACAAGGGTGATCCGTTGCTGGCGCACTGGCAGTATGGGCTGGGCCGGGCGGTGGCCTTCACCTCCGATTCGCGGGCGAAGTGGGCCAAGAACTGGCTGGGGTGGGGCCGGTATCAGCAATTTTGGTCGCAGATCGGGCAATGGAGCCTGCGCCGGCTGGAAAATGCGGATTTCGAGACCGATGTTTCGGTGGACAAGGGCGAGGGACAAATCAGCGTGGAAGCGCTGGATGAACAGGGCAATTACCGGAATTTCCTCGACCTTGAGGCGGTCGTGGCCTCGCCCAACGGCCAGCGCACGAGCGTTCCGGTCAAACAAACCGGGCCGGGCCATTATGAGGCGCAGTTTCCCACCCGCGAAGTGGGCACGTACATGGTGAACCTGCTCGACAAGAACGACGGCCAGGTGGTCGGGTCGCAACGGGTCGGCGCCAGCATCAATTATTCGCCCGAATTCAATGTCTCCGAACCCAATCTGAACCTCCTGCGGCGCCTCGCCGAAAGCGGTGGTGGCCGCGTTCTTGACCTGGAAAACCCCGCGGACAGCGCGTTTTTGCACGACCGGCAAAAAACCTTCCAGCCGCGGGACTTGTGGGAATGGCTGCTGAAATTCTGCGTGCTGTTGTTCCCGTTGGATGTGGCCGTACGCCGTATCCAGCTTGACCGCGATGAACTGCACCGGGCCTGGCGCCGGGTGCGCGGCTGGATAATGCCGGGAGTTCCGCGGGAGCCGGAAGCCGAGGAATCGCTGGCGGCGCTGCTGTCGCGCCGTGAACAGGTTCGATCGAAGCAAACCGCCCCGGCCAGGGACCCGGCCGAACTGTTCCGGCCGCAAAAACCGGGCGCGCCTTCGACACCAGCCGACTTTGCCCCGCCATCGGGCGGGGGTTCCGCGCCTGCGGCAACACCGGCGGAGACGCCCTCGGCCGATCAGCCACCGCCCACGAGCACCGCCAGCCGCCTGTTGGAAGCCAAGCGCCGCGCCCAAAAACGCAAAGAATGATGGCGCACCTTTGCGCGACGGTTTATTATGAATCAAACCGGCGGATGCCGGTTTGGGTGGTGATGCAATAAAAGCATTGCTTAAAGCACCGTTATTATGGCTACATGCTGGCGTGCCGCGGCCGGGCGGTGGACGGTTCCCTTGGGCAGGGGATCAGCAGAACAACCGGTTTGAGATGCCGCAGGTGATGAACCGATGCCGGCTAAGTGTTTTTTACTCGGGCACCGTGCAAGGTGTCGGCTTCCGTTACACGGTCAGGATGCTGGCCGGCGGGTTTGACGTGACGGGCAGGGTGCGGAATTTGCCGGATGGCCGGGTGGAATTGCTGGCGGAAGGGCGCAAGGACGAACTGAGCGCCTTCCAACAAGCCATCCGCGAGTCGGAATTGGGCCATTTCATCAGGCGGGAAGAAGTGATCTGGGCGGAACCGGCCGGCGGTTTGCGCGGATTTGAGATAGTCAGTTGACGACGAATGAAGTTTGCAATCATAGCTGATATACACGCCAACCTGGAGGCTTTCCAAACGGTTCTGGCCGACATCAAGGAGCAAAAATGCACGCATTACGCCTGCGTGGGAGATGTCGTTGGCTACGGCGCCAACCCCAAGGAATGCCTTAAAATCGTCCGCGACATGGGAATGCCCTGCGTGAAAGGAAACCACGACGAGTATTGCTCCATGGACGAGCAGCTCGACGGCTTCAACGCCCATGCCGCCGAGGCGGTCAACTGGACCCGCAAGCAATTGAATGAAGATGAGCGTCAGTGGCTCAAGGACTTGAAGTATTTCCGGCTGGTCACCAGCTTTTCCATGGTGCATGCGACGCTCGACGGACCCCAGCGCTGGGGTTATGTGTTCGACAAACTGGCCGCTGCCGCGAGCTTCACCTACCAAAACACGGCGGTCTGCTTTTTCGGCCATACGCACGTCCCCGTGGCGTTCATCCGCGACACCATGGTCCGCGGGGGCACGTATTCGAAGTTCAAGGTGGATCCCACCAAGAAATATTTCGTCAATGTTGGCAGCGTGGGCCAGCCGCGCGACAACAATCCCAAGGCCGCCTACGTCGTCTATGACGTGGACGAGGGCGTGATTGAGCTGCGCCGGCTGGAATATGACATTGCCGCGGCGCAGAAGAAGATTCTGGATGCCGGCCTTCCCCCACGCCTGGCGGAGCGGCTTTCCTACGGCCGTTAACCATTTTTTTCCGGCTCTGGATTCCCGGGCCGGCCGGGGCCGGGGCGTCAGCAGCTTGAAAATCCTCATCCTCAAGCCCAGTTC
>DATMLG010000510.1:0-5013 GCA_035570675.1 Verrucomicrobiia bacterium
GAACGGTGTCATAGTGTACGAAGGCACGGACCCCGTGAGCGTCCTGGATCGGATGGCATCGGACAACTCGTCCAGGCAGTTGAGTTGCTCCTGGGGATGGGGGGAAACGACTCCCGAGTCGATATTCCTGGAGTTCGCGACACAGGGGCAGAGTTTCTTCGCCGCCTCAGGGGATTCCGGCGCCTACGTCGGCACCAACTTTATCCTGACGCCGTCAGATGATCCCAACATCACCATCGTTGGGGGGACGACATTGATCACCGATTCAAGCGTCAATTACCTTTCAGAAAGGGTCTGGAACTGGCTCCCCGGCCAGGAAGCTGCCAGCAGCGGCGGCGTAAGCCAGACCTACCCAATCCCTTCCTGGCAGCAGGGCATCAGCATGACTTCCAACCTCGGCTCCACCGCCAATCGAAATATCCCCGACGTCGCGCTGACCGCGGACAACATTTATATTGTTGCCGACAACGGTTTTTCTGAAGAGGTGGGCGGCACCAGCGCAGCCGCGCCTTTGTGGGCGGGACTGACCGCCTTGATCAATCAACAGGCCATCGCCAGCGGTGAAACCAATGTTGGCTTTCTCAACCCCGCACTTTACGCGATCGGCAAGGGATCAAATTACCTGCTCAACTTCCACGATATCACGACCGGGAATGACACCAATCTCTCCAGCAGCCCGTTCTATCCCGCCACCACCGGTTTCGATCTTTGCACCGGCTGGGGCACGCCCGCGGGGACCAACCTCATCAACACCCTGGCACCGCCAGTTTTTTTCCCCCGCGTCGTCGCCGGAAGCACCGCGCTCGCCGCGGAAAACTGCCTGCCCACCAATGGCGCGATCGATCCCGGCGAAACTGTCACGGTCATTTTCAATCTGAAAAACATTGGCACGGCGTCCACGACCAATCTTGTCGTCACGCTGCTCACGAACGCCGGTGTAAGTCCGTCCGGCGGGCCGCAGAACTACGGGGTGATCCCCTTGAGCGGGGGCACTGCCGGTCGCGCCTTCACTTTCACCGCCAACGGCACGTGCGGGGAAATCATAACCGCCTCGCTGCAATTGCAGGACGGCCCCACGAATTACGGAATCTTGAACTTCGCATTTCCTCTTGGCCTCGGCTCCGGCGGACTCACAACCTTCAGCCAGAATTTCGATGGCGTGCCCGCGCCATTGCTGCCCTCGGGCTGGACCACGTCTCATTCTGGCGGGGAACCGGCATGGGTGACTTCCACCGCCAGCCGCGACACGTCCCCCAATGCGGCCTTCGCCAAGGAAAACTCCTCGGCCGGGCTGACGCAATTGATTTCGCCGGCCATCTCCATCAATCTCGCCACTGCCCAGGTAAAATTTCGCCAATCTTTCAACACAGACACCGGATTTGATGGCGGCATCCTGACGATCTCGATTAACGGCGGCGCATACGAGGACATTGTCGCCGCCGGTGGATCTTTCGCGACCAACGGCTATACTGCCACCCTGGGGGATACCAGCGGCAATCCCATCGGCGGTATGCAGGCCTGGACCGGCAGTTCTGGCGGCTTCATCACCACCATCGCCAATCTGCCGCCCAGTGCGGCCGGACAAACCATCCGCTTGAACTGGCAGTTCGGAACTGACTCGTTTCAAAATGGCAGCGGCTGGTACGTGGATACCGTCTCCATCCTGGACGGCTCATACACTTGTTGCACCGGCAGTGCTGACATGGCCGTCACACAAACCGCCTCCCCCAATCCCGCGGTCGCCGGCCAAAACCTGACCTACACCCTTTCCCTCACCAATATCGGCGACGCCGCCGCCTCGGGAGTCACCGTCACCGATGTCCTGCCCGCGGGCGTCACGTTCGTCTCCGCCTCGCCGGGCGCAACGAACCTGGGCGGAACGGTTGTCGCCGCGCCCGGCACGATTGCCAGCGGCGCCGGCACCAGCCTCCAGATCATCGTCCAGCCCGCCGCCGCCGGATCCATCACGAACGTCGCAACCGTGGCGACCACCGGCACGGATTCCAACCCGGCCAATAACTCTTCAAGCCTCGTCAACACCGTGGATGCGCTCCCGGTCATCACCACGGGCCCCTCGAACGTCACCGTTGTGGCGGGCGGCACGGTCACCTTCAGCGCCGCCGGCACCGGCGAGCCCGCGCCCGTTTTCCAATGGTTTTTCAACGGCACCACTCCCGTCGGTGGCAACTCCAGCCTGCTCGCCCTGACCAACGTTCAGCCGTCCCAGGCCGGCGATTATTCCGTGCGCCTTACCAATATTGTGGGCTCGACCAACAGCACCAGGGCCAACCTCATTGTGGACACGCCGCCCGTCATCACCGCCCAACCGTCCAACCAGGTTTTCTCCACGGGAGGAAATGTGAACTTCACGGTCACCGCGACCGGCGTTCCCGCACCCGTTTACCAATGGTTTTTCAACACGACCACTCCCGTCGGCGGCAACTCCAGCGTGCTCACCCTGGCCAACGTCCAGCCGTCCCAGGCCGGCATTTACACCGTGCTCGTGACCAACAGCGCCGGCTCAACCAACAGCGCCCAGGCCCGGCTCACGCTGCTGCAGCCGCCCGACATCACCAGCATCTCGGTCACCCGAACCAACGTCTCCATTTCCTTCCCCAGCATGATCGGATTGAATTATACCCTGGAGTACAAGAACCTCCTGACTGATCCCGGCTGGAACCTCCTGTCCCCCTCTACTCCCGGCACCGGCGGCCTGCTCACCTTGCATGACACCAATTCGCTGCCCTTGTTTCGATTCTACCGAATCCTGTGTGATTAGCGTCCGGCCACGCGCCGCGCCAGGGTATCGACAGAAATGTGCTAATTCAAAACGCCGTGCAAAACCTTCACCAGTTCCTCCAAGGGCTCGTTCTTTGAGAGAAACCGGTTTGCGCCTCCGGCCATCATGCGCTTCACCTTTTCAGCCTCGGGATTCATTCCCGAATAAAGAATAATCGGCACGGCGGGATGATTCCGCCGCAACAGCGCCAGCAATTCCGGGCCGTCCAGTCCCACCAGGTTCACATCCAGGATCACCGCGGCCACCTGGTTGTCGAGCGCCGCGCGCAGGGCCTGCCCCGCCTCCTCCACGGTGATGATCTCATGCCCCAGATACCGCAGGTAGTCCGCCACCATGATCCGTGACTCCACTTCGTCATCCACATAAAGGATTTTTTTCACCATATGACCCGTTCCATTCCCAACCTAAACCCGATTTGCAAAAAGCAAAATGTCTATTTCAAGCGCCCAATGCCTCTGCTTACTTCCACACATTCTTTGTGACCTGATAAACCGGGTAAATCCAGACAAAATCGTCCCGGCGGCATTCCATCACCGGATAGACCGGGTTGTAACTCGAAAGCCGGAATTTTTTGCTGTCGCTCGATTGATGAAACAGCTTGAAGAAAACCCCCTCGTTCTTGAGCTTGCACACCACTAGGCAGCCGTTGCGCGGCTCGACGTTCGGCATCACAATCGCAATGTCCCCCCCGCTGTATTTCGGCTCCATCGAATCGCCGGAGATGGTCACCGCAAAGCAATTCTCATCGCGACAGGTCGTCGCCGTGAATTCATGCCACGCCGCGTCCAAATCCGTGTAGGCGACCAGGTCCCCCGCCTGCGCCCAGGAAACAATCGGCACCTGGCGTATGTCCAGGGCCGGCGAACGCCCGGCCCGGGCGTCTTCATGACCCAGCAGATAATCAATGCTCACACCCAGCTTGGTCGCCAGCACGCCCAGCTTCGCCGGGCCGGGAATGTTCTGGCGGCTTTCCCAGTTGCCAATCGCACTCAGCGAGAAACCCGTCAACGCCGCCAGCCCCTGCTGCGTCAATCCCAGCCGGGTCCGGGCATTTCTCAGCCTCTCTGATAATAAATACGTAATTTGTGCTTTTTTTGCTTGACCCATAGGTAACAGACGCTTAGTCTGCTCTCAGTATGGAGGTCGGATGCCGAAATGCAAGCATAAAATATCAGCATTACTGTTATTCACCGGCCTCGTGCTCCGTTGTCGCCCTGCATTGACCGCTGCAACATGAATATCGCCAACGTTCCCGTCTTCTGCCCGGATTCACCGCCGCCACGCGAGAAACCTGCGCCGGTGGCGCCGGTGCCGCGTCTGTTTGATTTCGGGTTCACCGCCCGCTGCCCGCTCGTGCCGCTCCCGGCGGCCATGCTGTTCTTAAACAAAAAACAACGGGCGGTCGTGGGGCTCATCGAGACCGGCCAGCTGCGCTGGGCTTTCGACATCCGGTCCGCCTCGGCCGCCACGCGGGAAATCCGGGTGCTCCGCGACAGCCTGTTCGAATACACCCGGCTGCGTCCCCGCGAACATTATCATGAATCCGACCGGCACGAATTCGAGGAAATCATTCAGGCAATCCTGCCCGAGCCGCAGGAGAAACGCCCGCGTCGCGCGCCGGCCTCGGCCGCCACGACCGAACCCGTCGTGACCGGCATCGAGGTCGCGCAATGCCTTGCCTGCTCCCCCGGCCATGTGCGCAAGCTTCTCCACGATAATCTGCTTCGCGCCCCGGGCCGCCATGAACCCGGGGACGCCGTGCTCGTCCTTCGCTCCAGCGTCATCGGGTTTCTCCGGAAAAGGAGAATGACTTGAACCATTTGACCATCCATCAAACTCATCAACCCAAAGAAAACATGAACCGCCCAATCCACCGCAAATCTCCCGCCGTCAAAACCCGCGACCAAATGGAATCGCTCGTCCGCGAGATCGCCGGACTTAAACTCGATGAAAAACTCCTGCTCGCGGGCATGGACCGCGAGTTGCGGGCGGCGCGGGACCGCTACGAATCACGGTTGCTCGCGCTCGAACGCCTGCTCGCCGAAAAAACGGGCAAGGCACGCGCCTGGGCAAAAGCGAACCCGGCCGCATTTGGCCGGCGGCGCTCGGTTGATTTCGGACACGGCGTGGCAGGCTTTCGCACCGGCCCGCCAAGGCTGAAAACAATTTCCAAATGCAAATGGGACCTCGTGCTGCGTTCCTTGCAAGGGTTG
>DATMLG010000511.1:0-3073 GCA_035570675.1 Verrucomicrobiia bacterium
CAGATCATCCGCGTCCGGACCGCTGGCTTCGATTGAATCCGTGGGATGCCGCGAGCGCCGGCGGATTTCGTTCAGGCACAGGTTCCGGGCGATGGTGAAGAGCCAGGTGGAAAACTTGGCGGAAACTTCGTAGCGCGGCGCGGATTTGTAGGCCTGAAGGAAGACATTTTGGGCCACGTCCTCCGCTTCCGTCGCGTCCCGCAATATCCGGTAGGCCAGATTCATCACCGGCTGCTTGTATTTGTCCACCAGTTCGGCGAACGCCGCGTCGTCCCCGCGCTTGACGCGAAGCATCAGCGCGGCATCGGCATCGGGATTCACGGACATGGGTTCACATTCTGCCAAACACCGGCAGGGCGGCAAGGTTTTGAATTTTCGGCGCGGACTTGCCTTCCGGCGGATTTCCCACCAATGTCAGGCTAGCATGCCGACGCTGATTGAGAAGATGGAAGCCAGCGCGGCCGAACGGCTCACCCTGCCGCCCGGCCGCCTGCCTGCCATGGAACTGCCGCGCTACAAGGGCTTTCTCAAGGTCGCGACGCATCGCTTGAAGATTCTCCACCGGGGCGGCGCCGGGGGCCTGGAAATCTGCCGCGGCCGCGCCGCGCTCATGGACATCCTGCTGCGCCATTTGTGGGAGGCCGTCCGCAACACCCTCTCGCCCGAAGCCCAGCAGACGCTTTCGTCCGTCGCCCTCATCGCCATCGGCGGCTACGGCCGGGCCGAGCTTAATCCTCATAGCGACATTGATTTCATGTTCCTGCACGAAGGCCAGGTCGTCGCCGGCAACAAGCCGCTGCCCATCATGTCGCGGTTGATGGATGGCATCCTCTATCCCCTCTGGGACATCGGCCTGAAGATTGGTTACTCCATCCGCAGCATCGAGGACTGCGTGCAAACCGCCCGCGGCGACATGCTCTCCAAGACCTCGCTCATCGAGGCGCGCCTCATCATCGGCGGCGAGGCCTTGTTCAAATCGTTGCAGAAGGCTGTCATCAACAAGTGCGTCGTTGGTTATGAGGATCAATATATCGCCGCCCGCCTCGAGGACCAGGCCAGCCGCCACGCCAAGTTCGGCGATTCGCCCTCCATGCAGGAGCCGAACATCAAAAACGGCTGCGGCGGCCTCCGCGATCATCAAAATCTCCTGTGGATGGCTTTTTTCAAATACCGAACGCGCACGCTGGCGGAATTGCAGGCGCGCGATCTCATCAGCGAATCCGAGCGCAAGCAGCTTGAAACCGCCTACGATTATCTGCTGCGCGTCCGCAACGAACTCCATTATACCGCCGGCCGGCCGGTGGACGTGCTTTCCCGCAACCTCCAGCCGGCCGTGGCGCATCATCTCGGCTTTGTCGATCGTTCCGTGAGCCGGCGGCTGGAAAAATTCATGCGCAAGCTCTATCTCCACGCGCGGAACATCTATCTCATCAACCGCACGCTCGAACAGCGCCTCGCGCTCCTGCCCGCTGCTCCCGGACGGCTGCGGTTCATCCGTGGGCTCATCCCCCGCCGCAAAGCCGCGGAACAAACCGTCGTGGACGGCTTCAAGTTCACCGACCGCCATGTCCTTGCAGCCACGCCGCGCGTCTTCCGGGACCAGCCGCGCCGCCTCATGCGTGTCTTTCTGCACGCGCAGCAACGCGGACTCCGGCTGCATCCGGACCTTGCCCAAATGATCCGCAACCAGCTTTCGCTGGCCGACCACGCCTTTCTGCGGGACGAACATGTCCGGGAAACCTTTCTCGGCATCCTTAGCCAGCGCGGGAACGTCGCGCCCGTCCTGCGGCAGATGCACGAAGTGGGATTGCTCGGCAAATACATCCCGGAGTTCGGCAAGCTCACGTGCCTCGTCCAGCACGAGTTTTACCATCAGTACACCGCGGACGAACATACGCTGGTCTGCCTGGAAAAACTTGACCGCGTCTGGGAGGCCAAGGAGGAGCCTTTCTCCCATTACTCCCAATTGTTTCAAGGCCTGGACCAGCCACAACTGCTTTACCTCGCCCTGTTGATGCACGATGTCGGCAAGGCCGACGGCCACGGCAAACACGCCATCGTCGGCAGCCAGCACGCCGGCCGCGTCGCCATCCGGCTCGGTCTGGACGGCGCCACCACGCACACCCTCCAGCTCATCATCGAGAATCATCTGCTCATGGCCAGCACCTCCCAGCGCCGCGACCTGGAGGACCCCGCCGTCATCCGCGCGTTTGCCAAGCAAATCCAGAGCGTGGAAGCCCTCAACATGCTGACGCTGCATACCTTTGCCGACTCCCTCGCCACGAGCGACAAGTTATGGAACGATTTCAAGGATTCGCTGCTCCTCACGCTCCACTCCAAGGCCATTCAAGTGCTTTCCGGCGGCACGGAATTCATCCGCGCCGAGGCCATGATCCGCGAATTGCTGGCCGAGGAAGTGCGCCGCTCGCTGCCCGGCCGGCTCACCGAGGAGGAATTGCTCGCCCATTTCGGCACCCTCCCTCCACGTTATTTTCAAATACACGCCACCCCGGAAATCATCCGCGACCTCGTCCTCGTCCACCGCTTCCTCCATCTGCAACTGGCCGAGGAGGCGAACGCCCTGGAACCCGTCGTGGACTGGCACAATGAGCCCGACCGCGGCCACACCGCCGTCAAGGTCTGCACCTGGGACCGCGCCGGGCTGTTCAGCAACCTCACCGGCTCCCTCAGCGCCGCCGGCATCAACATTCTCAGCGCCCAGATTTTTACGCGTTCCGACGCCATCGTGCTCGACACTTTCTTTGTGACCGACGCCAAGACCGGCACGCTCGTCAGCCGCGAGGAGCGGGAGAAATTTGAAACGTTGCTCGGGCGCGTGCTGACCGGCGAAGCCGTGGATTTCGCCAAATTGATCGCACACGAGCCGGCGGCCCGGCTCCCCTATCTTTCCTACGAGGGCGACCGCATGCCCACCCAGATTCAATTCGACAACGAAGCCTCCGAGAGCCGCACCGCCATCGAGGTGGAAACCGAGGACCGCGTCGGCCTGCTGCACGCCATCACCCAGGCGCTGGCCGAGCTGGAGTTGAACATCACCGCCGCCAAGATCGTC
>DATMLG010000512.1:0-17826 GCA_035570675.1 Verrucomicrobiia bacterium
GAAGATTGCGGCGCTGACGGCGTACGATTTTCCAATGACACGGCTGGTGGATGAGACCGGGGTGCCGCTGATCTTGGTGGGGGATTCGCTGGGGATGGTGGTGCTGGGTTACGCGGACACGACATCGGTGACGATGGAGGAAATGGAGCATCATGTGCGCGCGGCGGCGCGGGCGAAGCCGAAAGCGTTGCTGGTCGCGGACCTGCCATATCACAGTTACCAGACGCCGGCGGAGGCGTTAAAGAATGCGCGGCGGCTGATCGCGGCCGGAGCGGAGGCGGTGAAGGCGGAGGGCGGTCGGGCAATTGAGGCGCAGATACGGGCGATTTTGGGGGCGGGGATTCCGTTTCTCGGGCACCTGGGGATGCTGCCGCAGAGCGTGCGCGACGAGGGCGGTTACCATGTGAAAGGCAAAGTTGATTGGGAGCGGCAGGCGCTATTGGAGGACGCGCAAACGCTGGCATCGGCGGGGGCGTTCGGTATCGTGCTGGAGCTGGTGACGCCGGCGGTGGCGAAGGAATTGACGCGCGAGATTCCGATTCCGACGATTGGCATTGGGTCGGGGCCGGATTGCGACGGGCAGATCCTGGTGATTCATGATTTGCTGGGTCTGTTTCCATGGTTCACGCCGAAGTTTGTGAAGCCGAAGTTAAACGCGGCGGAGCAAATGCGGAAGGTGATTCAGGAATGGAAGAAGGCGATTTGAGCGATGGGTAAACAAATGGAATCAAAAATTCCAGCAATTGTTTTTTGGGCGCTCGGGGGCGCGTTCATAGTTTTCAGTAAGCAGGTTGCTGCCGGGATTCGTTGGTTGGACCAGACGATTTGGAACGAGAAAAGACGCGGGCAATTTCCCGGGTTTGGCGGTATGAATCCGCCTCGTTGGGGCGTAGTGCTCCTGGGGGCGTCGTGGATAGTTTGTGGTATTGTTTTTTGGTTTACTTCGAAGAGATGAGCAAGCTGACACATCTGAACGCGCGGGGCGAGGCGAGCATGGTGGACATCTCCGCGAAGAAGGTGACGCTGCGGGAGGCGGTGGCGTCGGGAGAAATCCGGCTGCAACGGGCGACGCTGGCGCGGATTGAGGCGCAGGCGGTGGCGAAGGGGAACGTGCTGGCGGCGGCGCGGCTGGCGGGCATCATGGCGGCGAAGAAGACGGGGGAGTTGATTCCACTGTGCCATCCGCTGCCGATTTCGCATTGCGAGGTGAATTTTGAGATTCCAAAGAGCCGGGACCGGATTGTGATCACGGCGTCGGCGAAAATTGCGGCGCAGACGGGCGTGGAGATGGAGGCGTTGACGGCGGTGAGCGTGGCGGCGCTGACGATTTATGACATGTGCAAGGCGGTGGACAAAAAGATGCGGATCACGGGCATCAAATTGGTTTCAAAGACGAAGAAGGACATTTAGACAGGATGGTAACGCATGAATCAGAAACGAATGGAAATCAGCGTGGGCGTCATCACGATTTCAGACCGGGCGTCGCGGGGAGAGTATGAGGACCTGGGCGGCCCGGCGGTGAAGAAGGCGGCGGAGAGTCATGGGTGGAAGGTGATTGCAGACGCGCTGGTGCCGGACGAGAAGCGGGACATCCAGCGGGCGATACGCGAATTGATTGTGCGTGGTTGTCAGTTGGTGCTGACAACGGGCGGGACGGGCGTGGCGTTGCGGGATGTGACGCCAGAGGCGGTGAAGGAGATTGCGGTGCGGGAATTGCCGGGGTTTGGCGAAATCATGCGGATGGAATCCATGAAGATCACCAAGAACGCGATTTTGTCACGCGGCCTGGCGGTGGTAGTGGACAAGGCGCTGGTGGTTTGTTTGCCGGGAAAACCCAGCGGCGCGGTCGAATGCCTGGGGTTCGTGGCGGGTGCGATCCCGCATTGCGTGGAAGTTTTGCAGGAAGTGCCGACGAGTTGCTAAAGCGGAGGAACCTGCTCCCACAGTGCCAGTTCTGCGCCGAGGCGTTCGACCGGAAGGCCAACGACGTTGCTGAAGGAACCGGAGATGGTTTCGACAATTTTATCGCCGCCTTCCTGAATGGCATAGGCGCCGGCCTTGTCGAGAGGATTGATGTGCGCAAGGTAATCGTGGATTTGGCGGGTATTGAGCGGGCGAAAGGTGACGTCGGTGGCATCGGCGAACAGCTTCTGGCGGTGGGCGCGCAGGTGGACGAGGCAGACGCCGGTGACGACGCGATGGGTGCGGCCCTGCAATTGCTCGAGCATACCGCGGGCGTCCTCAAGATTAACCGGCTTGCCAAAGAGGGTGGTATCGAGCGCGACGAGGGTGTCGGCGCCGAGGACGAGGGCATCGGGGAATTTTTTGGCGACGGCGCGGGCCTTGCGGTAGGCGTTGAGCTGGGAAATTTCCGTGACGGTCAGTTCTTCGGTGTGGATTTCCGCGGCATCGCTGGGAACGATGGTGAACGCGAGGCCGAGGGAGCGCAGCAATTCCGAGCGGCGGGGGGAACTGGAGGCGAGGATGAGCGGCGGCAGGTTCATGGTCAGCGCGTGGTGATGGCATCTCCCAGAGCGGCGCGAAATGCATCAAGCTTGACGGCGAAGGCGGCGTTGGAAAGCACGGGACAGGCCATGTCCGTCGGGAGGTCGTGATCCAGTTCGACCCAGGATTTGCAGCCGGCATAGGCGGGAAGAAGGGGAAGTTCAACGGGGTGGGGAAGTTGGAAAACGCGGACGGCGAACGCGAAAATGGATTTGTCGTGGCCCCAATCGAAGCGTTCGGCGATGACTTCGTCGCGCCAGACATGCTGGCCGCCGAGGGCACGCGCGTCAGAGAGGGAATTTAATTTTGCGGAGGCGGCGGTTTCGGCAAAAAACTCGAGACGCAATTTGCCGGACGGCGGGAAGTGGGGGGCGAGCTGGTCGAAACGGTTTTGCGCCGCGGGAAGGACGGAGTCGCGTTGCTGATGAAAGAGCGTGGGGAACAGAAGGAAGTGCGGGTGCTCCATTTTGAAACCGCCGGGGCCTTCGCTGATGCCGCCCTTGCGGAGAATGATGATTTGGTCACCACGACCGAGCGCATCCACGATGACGGCCCATTCTTTGAATGCTGCACGCACAAGGGTAAGATACACGGTGCCAGTGCGGGAGTCGAGGGAGCGCCGATTCTGCCGGACGACAAATATCTGCCTTTGCGCACACCCAAAATGGCGGTAAATCCACTCCGACAGTGCTTTCAGCACTTCAAAAAATAAACTACCCGCATTGAGGCTTTGCAATGCGGGTAGTTTAAAGTATTAGAAGGTTATTGTCGAGAAGAAATGCGCAATTTTTTAGGACGCAAAATGCACAAGGATTGCACGCGCAGTTATTGATCCAACATGATCGAGTGGGAATTCATCATAAGGAACTCACGGGTGTGCCATGCAGAATTATTGGCGGCGGTTGTCGAGCGGGGATTCGCTACATTAAGGTCACGAGGAATCCAGGTGGGAACTCAAAACGAATTCGCGTGAAATCAGTCATGAACAAGCGCGGAGAGCTAGGCTTGTAAAAAGCCGGTTATTCGCTCCCCGGCGGCCACAGGGATTGGCCGACGTCGGTGCGGTAATAGCTGGCGAGGCTGCGGATTTTTTTAATGTTGTCGTAGGCGCGGCGGATGGCCTCGGGCAGGTCCATGCCAAAAGCGACCACATCCGCGATACGATGGCCGGTGCTGAACAAGCGGCCGGCGGCGTCGCGGGTGACTTCATTCCACCAAACGTCGCAACCGGGGTCAAACGGCGCGGTGGTTTCGACGGGGAGCGACGGCCCTTTCTGCTGGACGTATGGATAGCCGTAGCCGGCGAGGGTGAGGGAGCAGCCAAAGTTCATGCCGGGTTTGAACTTGAGGTCGAGTTTGCGGTTGCGGCTGGTGCGCAGGAGTGTGTCCACCGGATTGGCCAACATGCGCAGGAGCATCGCGCCGGAGGTGACGCCGATGCGGATATTGTATTCGATGACGTGCCAGCGGCCATTGTGATTGATGGCGGTGACCTGGATGGGGCCGTGAAATTTGACGGCGCGAAACCAGGGCCGCAAGGGATGGAGCAGAGCGCGGGCGAGACCGTAACGGTCGTCGGGGTCTTTTTCAACGAGTCCGCCCAGTGGCGCTCCCGCAACGACGCCCATGTTGCCGGCGAAGGCGCGTTTGTATTCCTGGTTGGTGACCACAGAGTAAATCTCGCCGCCGCTGACGAGTGCGATGTGGCCGGCTTCGGCGCGGCCCAGATATTCCTGGAGAAAGACGCCTTCGGCATAGTTGATGTTCCCGAGCCAGGAGCGGGTGTCCTCGACGGTTTCGCAGAGGATGGTATGAACCGGGCTGGCGGGCGAACAGAGCGGGTTTTTGATGACGTAGGGCCGGGGATGGCGCTTGAGAAAATTTTCAGCGGCCAGCCGGTTCGGAGCGACGTGGGCGCGTGGAAAGTGGATCTTGAAATCACGGCACAATTTGCGGGCGAAGTCGCGTTCGCGCTCGATGCGCATGGCTTCGCCGGTCGGACAGAAGATGGGGACGCGCCGGGCGAGCAGTTCGGCGCTCCAGGGGGCCTGCGCCCAGTCAATGGACATGGGGATGAGAAGATCGGCCGGTTTTTGCCGGAGCGCCGCGATGGGATTGGGATAGCGCGATGGAGCGAACGTGGGGCCGGTCAACGACGGGGGGAAATGGCCGTAGTTACGGGTGAGGTAGGTGGAAACCTGCGCGCCGTCGTCCTTGAGAATTTGCGTGGTGCTGTGGGCGAAAGCGCCGACGCCGAGGACCATGATGGAAGGGGCGCGTCGGGCGGAGGCGGGTTTACGGCTCATGTCACGGCAAAAATATTTGGCGATGGATTTACAATGTCAAACCATGGACACGGTGGACAAGCGGACGCCTTGTTTCAAGCGCCGAGTTTGACAATGCGGGAGAAGCTCAGTGCGCCGAGGTGAGGACGAGGACCTGTTCGAGGGTGGAGGTGCCGTCACGCACGCGGTCGAGGGCGGCCATGCGGAGAGTGCGCATGCCCTGGCCGATGGCGATCTTGCCCATTTCACGGGTGTTGGCGCGGGCGATGATGAGCTTGCGGACTTCATCGGAAACGGTCATGGCCTCGATGATGGCCATACGGCCGGCGTAGCCGGAATTTTTGCAGCGTTCGCAGCCGCGTCCGCGGTGAAGCGTGATGCCGTCGAAGAAGGCCGGATCAATATTGAGATCCTGGTACATCTTCTGGGTGTAGGTGACGGGTTCCTTGCAATGCGAGCAGATGCGGCGCATGAGGCGCTGGGCGCAGGCCAGGATGACCGAGGAGGAAATCAGGAACGGGGCGATGCCCATGTCGTCCAGGCGCGCGATGGCGCCGGGGGCGTCATTACAATGCATGGTGCTCAACACCTGGTGACCGGTGAGGGCGGACTCAACCGCGATTTCGGCGGTTTCGGTATCACGAATTTCCCCGATCATGATGATGTCCGGGTCCTGGCGCAGGATGGACCGGAGAGCGTTGGCAAAAGTGAGGCCGATTTCTTTTTTGACAGGCACCTGATTGATGCCGGGGACCTGGAATTCGACGGGGTCCTCGACCGTGACGATGTTGTACGTGGGGCTGTTGAGTTCGTTGAGCGCGGAGTAAAGCGTCGTGGTCTTTCCGGAACCCGTGGGGCCGGTGACGAGGATGAGCCCGTGCGGGGCATCCACGGCGGTCTTGACCTGTATGAACGTGTCGGGGTCGAGACCAAGCTTGTCGAGGCTGGCGGAAAGGTTCGATTTATCAAGCACGCGGAGCACGCATTTTTCACCGTGAACCGTGGGGAGAAAGGAAACGCGCAAGTCAAAGTCCTTGCCGCCGACCTTGACGCGCATGCGGCCGTCCTGGGGAAGCCGGCGTTCGGCGATGTCCAGGCTGCTCATGATTTTGAGGCGGGAGGCGAGCGCGAGCTGCATCTGCTTGGGCGGCGGGGTGACATCAAGCAGGGAGCCGTCCACGCGGTAGCGGAGGCGGACCATTTTTTCGAAGGGCTCGATATGAATATCGCTCGCGCGGTCCTTGATGGCCTGGACGAGAATGAGGTTGGCAAGCTTGATGACGGGGGCTTCTTCGCTGGAGGCGGCGAGCTGGTCAAGGTTGACCTCTTCAAGGGTTTCCTTGGCGACTTCCAGTTTGTCCGCATCCGTATTATCATCATCCGCCTTTTTCTGGGCGTCATTGATGATGTCCTCCATACTGCCGCTTTTGGAGGCGTCGATGGCGTTGAGCTTGTCGATGATCGCGCGCTCGGAAGCGATCATGGGGAAGACTTCGAGCTTGGTGATACGCTTGACGTCGTCGATGGCGAGGACGTTCAAGGGGTCGGCCATCGCGAGGAACAATTTATGATCAAGACGGGCGACGGGGACGACCTTGAAATTATGGGCGACGTCCCGGGGGAGGATGTCCGAGAGGTCCGGGTTGACGCCGAGCCGGGCGAGATTGATGGGCGGCGTGTTGAGGATGCGCCCCATGCAGACGGTCATGTCCATCTCGGTGACGTAAGCCTTCTCGATGACCAGCTTCAGGAGGCGGGTGCCGTCCTTCTTTTGCTGTTCGAGCAGTTCGTCAACCTGTTTGCTGGTGAGCAGGCCGTCCTCGACGAGGGCGTCGGCGATGCGTTCTCCGAATGATTTGGCGACCGGGGGCATGATGGATCAACGAAATGCTTTGTTCAGGTATTTGACGATTTCGGAAGGTGGCGCGAGGTACCAAAGCAGGCGGCATTTGGTGGCGTCGGCCAGTTCCTTGGCGGCGTGGCGGTTGAACGGGTTGGCGGTGGCGACGAGAATGGACTTGCTCATTCTGTCAAAGGGGAGGACGCACCAGCGTTTGCAAATTTCGGCCGGGAAGGTGCGGGTCAGGTCGAGGTCAACGTCGTATTTTTCGAGGGGCATGTAGCCAAGACGCGCCTTGTCCACGAGCACTTTCAGGCTCTTTTCCGAGGGCAAAAGTCCCTTGTCGGCCAGGAGCTGAATGAACGGCTCATTGACGGATTTGAGCGGGGCGGTGAGGTCGGTCTTGGTCCAGCAGAGGTCGAAGTCGCCGGTGGTGATGATTTTGCTTTCGACAAAGATTTTGTACATGGCCGGCCGGCCATCGTCCACCTCGGCCGGGGCGTCGCGACCGGCGGTTTTGGGGCCGCGACCGGCTTCGGCGCCGGGTTTGCCCTGGGAGGGGAAGTCGGTGGAGGGTTGGACGGAGTAATTGGAGGCCTTGTGCTCGATTTCCTTGAGGGCGGCCTGGACATCGGGGTCGTCTGGAAAGCTTTGGAGGACGGTTTCGTACTCGAGGATGGCGGAAGAGAGCTGGCCGAGCTGCACGTACGCCTGGGCGATGCGTTTGGAGGTGCCGATGACGTCTTTTACGCGGCCGAGCTTGGAATAGGCTTCCTTGAGGATTTCGAGGGATTGATAGTCCTGAGGCTGCGATTGAGTGATGACTTCAAACATCTCAATCGTTTGAGACAACTGGGCTTCTTCGCTCGCGCTTAACGTGGCGGACATGTCGGTGTTCAGTTCAACGATTGTGGCCCGTGTACGACCGGGCAGGTTTCCAATCTGCGGAAACTGGAAGTTTTGGAGCAAATTCGCTGCCAAGGCCGGATGGAGCAGGGACTTAAAGGAATAGCAGGAAGTGGCGAAAAACGGCCCGGGGCGACCGGCTCATTTTGAGACACGATTTGCGGAATTGCATTGGAAGGCCGGGTTTAGGATGGTTGGCGCGTGCAAGAGCCGGCACCAGCATTAAAAGCATCACCGGGCGGACGCCTTCAGCGATTCGTCGGGGACCGGCTGCGATTTATTTTAAATGACGGCGCGGGAGAGAAGATGCCGCCGGGCTGGCGGGCGCGATTGCGAACCAACCTGGGACGCGCGAAGATTTTGTGTAAAGAAATCATTCAAGCGCATACCAGGAAGCTGCCGTTCGCGGGAGCGTCGTGGCACGATTTGCCGATGCGGCGTGAGGCGGGGGAATGGAGCCTGGAATTGCCGCTGACGGAACCGGGATACTTCAAGGCGAAGGCGTATTTGATGGATGCGGACGGCTGGCAGCACTGGCCGGACGGGCCGGACATCAACATCTCCGTGCATCCGGACGGTTACCGGACGCGCAACACGATTTATTGCGCGTTCACGCGGATGTTTGGCGGCACGCGGACGCAGGCGCGGACAATTGACGAGCCGCGGGAGGAACGGTTCAAGGAACTGGACAGCCTGGGTTACACGCTGATTCCGCCGTCGGGAAAATTCCGCGACCTGATCAAGCAGCTTCCGCACATCATGGACACGCTGGGCTGCCGCATTTTGCATTTGTTGCCGGTGAATCCCACGCCAACGACGTTTGCGCGGTTCGGACGGTTCGGCAGTCCGTACGCGAGCGAGGATTTGACGGCAATTGATCCGGCACTGGTGGAATTTGACAAGCGGACGACGGGGGTGGACCAGTTTTGCGAACTGACCTACGCGGCGCATCTGAAAGGCGGGCGGGTTTTCCTGGACATGGTCATCAACCACACGGGCTGGGGCTCGGCACTGGAGGAGAATCATCCGGAATGGTTTTTGCGCGGGCCATCGGGCGAGTTTGCGAGTCCGGGCGCGTGGGGAACGATCTGGGAGGATCTGGTGGAACTGGAGCACCGGCACGTGGCGTTGTGGGATGAACTGGCGGAAGATTTTCTGGTGTGGTGCCGCCGGGGCGTGGACGGATTCCGTTGTGACGCGGGCTACAAGGTCCCGTTGCCGGCGTGGCAATATATCACCGCGCGGGTGCGACAGGAATTCCCGGAAACGATCTTCCTGCTGGAGGGATTGGGAGGGGCATGGGAGGTGACCGAACAATTGCTGACGGAAGGCGGGATGCAATGGGCGTATTCGGAGTTGTTTCAAAATTATTCCGGGCCGCAGGTGGAGTCGTATCTGGAATATAGTTTCAAGCAAAGCCGGGAGGCGGGGTTGCTGGTGCATTACAGCGAGACGCACGACAACGAACGGCTGGCGTCGCGCGGGCGGGAGTGGTCGCTGTTGCGCAACCGGCTGTGCGCGTTCACGAGCGTGAGCGGGGGATACGGCTTCACTTGCGGCGTGGAATGGCTGGCGCCGGAGCGGGTGAATGTGCATTCGAGCCGGGGACTGGCCTGGGGCAACCCGGAAAACATCGTTACGGAGCTCTCAAAGTTGAACCGGTTACTGGCGGGCCATCCATGTTTTTTTGACGGGGCGAAGCTGACACGGTTGAGCGGGATGGAGTCGCCAGTTTACGCGCTTCGACGCGAATCGGCGGAGGGCCGGGACACGGTGCTGGTTTTGGTGAACACCGACGCGGATCGCGCGCAGGGATTTTTGCTCGCGGCGGAACAACTTGCGGGACTGGGCAAGCTGGAATTTGAACTGACGGGGTGTACGTTGCCGGTGGCGAAGAAGCGGACCGACGGCGGGCTGGAATTCAAGCTGGAGCCGGGCGGATGTTATTGCATCTCCGGGCAGCCGCAGCCACAGGGTTTGAGCGGCGATGAATACCGCCGGACACGGGCGCTGGCCGGGTGGGCGCTGACGGCGTTGAGTCACGTGCTGCCGATCGAGGAGATTCCCGCGCTCGAGTGGCGCGAACTGGCGCGAATCGCGGGCGCGGAACCGGCGGATTTTCTGGCCGCGTGTTCACCCGGGAACCGGCAGCGGTTGCACGACGATTTGGAAATGCTGGCGAAGTCCTACGCAAAGGGCGGGAACTACCGGCCCGTGGCGATCTGGAATCTGGAGGACCGCCGGAGAATTCTTCCCGTGCCGCCGGGCCACTGGCTGTTGCTTCAGGATTCCGTGCCGTTCCGCGCGACGCTGAATTGCGCCAACGCTGAACGGCCGCAGCATGTTCAAGCCATCGCGATCAGCGGCGGATACATGGCGTACTTCGCACCCGGTCAACCGGCGGGCGACGCGCAGTTGGTGCTGGAACGGTTCGGGATGGACGGCCGGCAGGTGGAGGCGTCGGTGCGTTTTCTGGCAACGGGGCCGGACCTGGATTCGGGCGGCGACAAACCGCTGGCGATTTCAAATCTTCCCGCGCTGCGCGAAGTGGCGACCACGGCGCGCGTGGTCAAGAGCGCGGACGTCACGGAACATCCGCGCGAGCAACCGCTCGTGCTGCTGACGAACGGCATTGGCGGAATGGCGCGGCTGTGCGTGGACTTGGGCGCGGTCAAGTCCAAGTACGACTGCCTCCTTGGGGCCAATCTGCATCCGCGGGTGCCCGTGGACCGGCACATTTTTGCCGAGCGCGCGCGTGTGTGGGTGAACGCGGACGGGTTTATCTCGCCGCTGGATTTGCGGAACCTGGCGTCCTTCGAGCCGGGACCGCCGGCGATGTGGCATTTCATCGCCAACGCGGGCGACGGGCGTACGGTGGAAATTCAATTGCGCGCCAACATGCTGCCGGGCCGCAACACGACCGTCCTTTATTTTGAGCGGCCCGTGGTGAATTTGGAAAAGGACCATCCGCTGCCGGATGATTGCGAAGTGAGGCTAACGGTGCGGGTGGACATCGAGGACCGGAATTTTCACTCGGAGACGCATCGCAACGGCGGCGCGGATTATCATTTTTCGTCGAACACGCACACGCTTTCCGACCAGACGGGTTTTGCCTTCACGCCGGCGGTGGACCGGCAGTTGCGGGTGGTCAGCGACAGCGGATTTTATCATCCACAAGTGGAATGGAGTGAAAACATCCCGTATCCCATCGAGAAATCGCGGGGCCAGACGGCCAGCGGCGATTCGTACAGTCCGGGCTGGTTTGATTTGCCAATGACGCGGGGCGCGGGTGTGACGCTGGTGGTGTGCGCGGATGCGACCGAACCATCGGCGGCGGAGGCCCGGAGCGCAATGATGGCGGAGACAGCGCAAACCGGCGCGGCGGTTTTTGCGGAGGATGATGTGTTTGGACGGCAATTGTTGCGGGCGGCGAAGGCGTTTGTGGTGCGGCGCGACGACGGCATCACGGTGATTGCGGGTTATCCGTGGTTTTTGAACTGGGGGCGGGATTCGCTGATTTGCGCGCGCGGACTGCTGGCGGGCGGGATGGTTGAGCAGGTGAAGGGAGTGCTCATCACGTTTGCGCGCTTTGAGAAGGACGGGACGCTGCCGAACACGATTTACGGCGAGGACGCGTCAAACCGCGACACCTCGGACGCGCCTTTGTGGTTCGGGGTGGTTTGCGAGGACATGGCGGCGCAACTGGGCGCGGAGTTTTACGGCGTGAAGGCGGACCAGGGCCGGACGATTGCCGACGTGCTGAAAGACATTGCCAGCGGTTACGCGAAGGGCACGCCAAACGGCATCCGCATGGACGCGGCGTCGGGGCTGATCTGGAGCCCGGCGCATTTCACCTGGATGGACACGAATTATCCGGCGGGCACGCCGCGCGAGGGTTATCCGGTGGAGATACAGGTTTTATGGGTGCGGCTGCTGCGGCAACTGGAGAACCTCGGCGACGAGGCCGAACGCAAACGCTGGCGGGACTTGGCGTCGCTGGCGGAGGCGTCGTTCAATAAATATTACTGGCTCCCGGAACGCGGATATTTTGCGGACCAACTGGTGGCGAAGCCGGGTCAAGCGGCGGCGCAGGGCGTGGTGGATGATTCGTTGCGGAGCAACTGCCTGATGGCGGTCAGCCTCGGGCTGGTGACTGGCGAGCCGGCGCGACGGTGCGTGGAGGCGGCGATAAGGCATCTGGTGGTGCCGGGGGCGTTGCGGACGCTGGCGCCCTTGCCGGTGTCGCCGCCGCTGCCGATTTACGGAAACAACGGCCAGTTGTTGAACAACCCGGTCGAGCCGTATTGGGGGCATTACGAGGGCGACGAGGACACGCGGCGCAAGCCGGCGTATCACAACGGCACGGCGTGGACGTGGACGTTCCCGATTTTTTGCGAAGCGCTGGCGGCGGCGTGGGAGGGCTCGCCGGAGGCGCTGGCGGCGGCGCGGGCGTACCTGGGCAGCATGGACCGGCTGCTGATGGGCGGCTGCACGGGGCAGATTCCGGAAATCCTGGACGGCGACGCGCCGCACACGCAACGCGGCTGCGACGCGCAGGCCTGGGGCGTGACTGAGGCGTTGCGGGTGTGGAAGTTGTTGCAGGGGCCGGAGACAACGACGGCGGGGAAATGAAACTGTCCCGCAAAGGGTGGGTGGTCGGGGTTTCGCTCGTAGTAGTGCTGATTGGTGTGGGCTGGCTTTTCTTCGCACATAACGCCGAGCCGAGGTATGAGGGCAAGCCGGTGAGTTATTGGCTTAAGGAGTATTGTGCGTCAGGCGAACAAAGGACATACGATCCAATCCGTCAGGACGAGGCTAGGAAAGCATTGCTCCATCTGGGCACGAACGCCGTACCTTATTTGCTGCAACAAGCCTTCAACACCAATCAAGATTCGTCAGCGCGGACTAATTTAATCCGGTTTATAGACTCATTGCCTCGTTCCTGGGGAATGCCCGCAGCGATCAGCCTTGAGGAGATGAGGAATGAAGCGCAGAACACATTAATAGGAATCAAGCCACCCGCAGGTCTGGTTTTGCCATTTTTGGAAACGCAATTCCAATGCACGAACTCAACGCAGAACTATCAGCATCGAACGGCAATTTACTTGCTGGGCGGCATTGGCGAAGGGGCAGAGCAGGCGGTGCCGCTGTTCGCGCAGGCATTGAAAGAACAGGATACGATTTCACAATCCCTGGCGGTCGGAGCCTTGAATAGGATTGGTCCGAAGGCCGGTGCAGCGGTTCCCACTTTGCGTGAAAGATTCGTCAGAGAGACCCGGTGGGTTAGACGGTGTGCGTTCGCGGGAGTCCTTTGTCGCATTGACGCCGGGCAGACTGATGCGCTGAATTTTTTGATCGATGGCTTGAATGGAAGTCATCAATCCAACGAACGACAGTATGCCGTTTCCGAATTGGGTTGGATTGGGCCGAATGCCAAAGCCGCCGTGCCGGCACTGATTAAAGCGTTGTCGTCCACAAATGTGGATTTTGATGAGACCATCATCTGGGCTCTGAGAGGGCTGGAAATTCCAGTTACCGATTACCTGCCCAAGTTGAAGAGCCGCCTGGAGTCAGGTAATCCGCAGCAGCGACTTAGTGCGGCGAAGATTGTTTTGTTCGCCGATCCGGCCGATCAAGATGCTCGTGTGGCACTGGCTAAAGCGGCCAGGGAGATTAAAGAAAACAAGGCGAACGAGGCCGCGAAGTGAAGCAGGCGGATTAGGAGCAAGAGTAGGATTAGGAGTAAGAGGGAAGATTGGTAAGCGCGGACTAGCGTCCGCGGCTACGAAGAAGAGGGTTTCAACCGTTCCTTCGCCCATTCCATTGCTTCTTCCGTTGTTTTGAGTTCGTCGGAGAGCTGTTTTTCGCGGGCTTCGGCAAGGAGGGCGCCCATCGCGGGACCGGGTTTCATGCCGAGGGATTGCAGGTCGTCGCCGGTCAAAAGCGGCGGGCGGATTTGGGGCTGTTTTTCGAGTTCGCGGGCCCGTTCCTGCATAAACTCGTAGTGGTCGAGCCGCCGGTGGGAGCCGAGGCAGTCGAGGCGGTGCAATTCGAGTTCGAGGGGGAAGGTGTCGCGCAGGAGCATGCGGCGCAAAGTGGATTTGCGCATGTCTTTCACGTCCTTGAATTGCATGTGATGCAGGACGGTGGCGACGATTTCATCGGTTTGTTTGCGGGGAAATTTGAGGCGTTGCAAAATGGTTTCGGCCATTTGCGCGCCGACTTTTTCGTGGCCGTAAAAGTGGATGGCGTCGCCGTGCGGATCGCGGGAGGCGGTGACGGGCTTGGCGACGTCGTGGAGGAGCGCGGTCCAGGGCAGCGAGGGCGCGGCGTCGGGCGGCAGTTCCTGCAACATGAGCCGGATGTGCTGATAGACGGTGCCTTCGGGGTGGTAATCGGGCGATTGATCGCAGATGATGGTGGCGAAAATCTCGGGGAGGATTTGCTCGAGCAAACCGCTTTCGCGGAGCAGGTCCAATCCGCGCGCGGCGTGGGGCGGCCGGAAGAGTTTCAGGAGTTCCTCGCGGATGCGCTCGGCGCTGATGTCGAGGATTTGCGGGGCGCGGGCCTTGAGCGCGGCGAAGGTTTCGGGTTCGATTTGAAAATCAAGCTGCGCGGCGAAGCGCACGGCGCGCAGGAGGCGGAGATAATCTTCGGCGAAACGTTCGGCGGGCGAGCCGATGGTGCGAAGGAGTTTGGCGCGCAAATCGCGTTCGCCGCCGACCCAGTCGTGCAACTGTTGCGTGACGGGGTCGAAGAAAAGGCCGTTGACGGTGAAATCGCGGCGGGCGGCGTCGGCCTGGGCGTTGCTGAAGGTGACTTGTTCCGGATGGCGGCCGTCCTGGTAATCGGCCTCGGCGCGGAAGGTGGCGACCTGGAATTCGCGGCCGGAATCGAGGACGATGAGGACGCCGAACTTGCGGCCGACGGGAATGGTGCGCGGGAAAAGGGACTCGATCTGGGCGGGGAGAGCGGAGGTGGCGATGTCGTAGTCCTGGGGATCGCGGCCGAGGAGGCGGTCGCGGACGCAGCCGCCGACCCAGTACGCGGAGTGGCCGGCCGCCTGGAGGCGGCGGACGATGCCGGCGGCGAGGTCGGGCAAGGACGAGTCCATAGTGAGGAATTGAACCACAAAGACACGACGGACACAAAGGCGGAGTTTGTTTTAACGCAGAGACGCAAAGACGCAAGGACACAAAGAGGAAATCTTAACCACGAATGGACACAGATACACACGGAGCAGGCGGAGCCTGCACCCAATATTGCGGATGAGGAAGGAGAGACACGAATGGCACGAATTTTCATCAAAGGGGAAAACCGATTGAACAACGAAGTAACAAAGGAACCAAGCGGGGATGAAGATGGGGAATTTAAGAGAAGCTAGCGGAGGAAATGAAGGAAGGAAAAATTGATTTTTGACAGAATTAACTGAATTGAGGTCTATAGCGAAACCAGGAAGGGACGGAGACGGGAAGCCACAGTCTTTGAGCAGTGCCATAAGATTGTGCAAACCGGCTTATTCCTAGTAGTCCCGGAACAATTGCACTATTTTCGCAGGAATCATGCGTCAAGTCTGTCGGGCAAAAAGATAAAATTCCATTCTGACAATATGTTCAAACTTCCGATTGTGAAAAAATTCCCCCAGGCAACTTTTAGTCTTGGCCTTCTGGCCCTGGCGCTTTGTCTGGGTTTCCCAGCCAACGGTTGCGCGGAAGATCTGGTGATCGGGCGCTTCGGCGGAACAAACTACGGCGACTGGGTGACGACGGGAACAGCATTCAACCCGGGGCCCGCATCGGATGGCCTTCTCCCAAAATTGGAGATTGAAAACGCCCGCGACAATAAAGTGGCCAGCAGTGAAATTGAGGGCGATGGGCCGACAGGAACGCTCACGTCGCCGGAGTTCAAAATTGCCAGAAAGTACATCTCATTTCTGATTGGTGGCGGCGATTACGAGCGCGACACCTGCATAAACCTGCTCATCAATGGCAAAATCATAAAAAGCGCGACGGGCTGGCGAAGTGACCGCTTGGCGCCGGCCAGTTGGGATGTCAGGCAATTTCTCGGCCAAAAAGCACGAGTGCAAATCGTGGACCAGGCAAGCGGTGACTGGGGACACATCAACGTGGATCAAATCATTCAAACCGACAATCCGGAGCGGTTGCCGGTGGCGACGGGGCCGCTTTACCAGGAATCTTTGCGTCCGCAATTTCACTTCACCGCCCGCCAATGGACGATGGACCGGCTGAATCCCGGCATGCAACAGGAAGGATGGATCAATGACCTCAATGGTTTGATTTATTACGACGGTGAGTATCACCTTTTTGCGCAGAGATGGGGCAAATGCTGGCTTCATGCGGTGAGCCGTGATCTCATCCACTGGACGGAGCTGGAGCCGGCGATCTGGGAGGAGAAGCCGGGCACCGGAATTCAATCCGGAACCTGCGTGGTGGACTACAACAACACCTCGGGCCTGTCTCCCAGCAAGGCAACGCCGCCGATGGTCGCGTTTTTTCCGCGTTGGGACAATCGCAGCCAATGCATCTCCTACAGCCTGGATCATGGGCGCACCTGGAAGTTCTGCGGGAAGAATCCCGTATTGGTTCACCCGGAACGCGATCCCAAGGTCTTCTGGTATGCGCCGGGAAACCATTGGGTGATGCTGCTTTCCGGCGACAACCAATACCATATTTTCACGTCCTCGAATCTATTGAGCTGGACCGATGAGCACCATCCGATCAAGGACAGCTACGAGTGTCCTGATTTTTTTGAACTGCCGGTGGACGGAAATGCCGACAACAAGAAATGGGTGTTGATTCAGGGCAACGGCAAATATTCCATCGGCACATTTGACGGCATGGAGTTCAAGGAGGAGACAGACCGGCATGCGTGTGACATCGGCCCCAATTTCTACGCAACGCAAACCTGGGGCAACACCGAAACCGGCGACGGGCGGAGGATTCAGGCCGCCTGGATGCGAGGCTCAACTTTTCCAGACATGCCGTTCAACCAGCAAGTGTCCTTTCCCTGCGAATTGACGTTGCGAAGCACCCCGGAGGGCCCCGGGTTATTTCGTGAACCAATCCGCGAAATTGCGCTGCTTCACCAGGGCCAGGACGCATGGACGAACCGCACGCTGAGGGCCGGCGAGATTCTGCCACTCGAGCCCGCGGGACGGTTGTTTCATATCAAGGCGGCGGTGAGCATTCCGGAAGGAGCCAGGTTGACGTTCAACATCCTCGGCGTCCCGGTCATTCTGACCGCCCGCACCATCGAGTCGGGCACGAGCCCTGCGTCTGTCCGGGACCAAATCAAAACGGTGGAAATTCTGGTGGATCGCGCCTCAATCGAGACATTCGTGAATGAAGGCGAGATTTCTTCCACCCGATTTGTCCTGCCCACGGAAAACGGTCTTTCGATAAAAGTAGAGGGTGGTTCCGTCACCCTGCAATCGCTCACTGTTTACCAGCTCAATTCAGCTTGGAAGGATGGAATTGGAGATTGATAAAGGGTTATGCGGCGGGCTACCAGCTCGGTAGTGGGATGGGGACAAGCTAAAGCTTGAACTCCAAACAGGGATGGTTCGGGCTTGGTGTTGGGAGTGATTTATGATTTATTGAGGGCATGAGTTTTGCCGGTGAATTTGAAGGTTTGAGGCTGGACGAGCTGGTGGAGCGCTCGATGTCGGCGCGGACGCCGGCGGTGGCGGAGAGCCTGGGACGGAACGGGTTGACGCTGGCGGATTTCGCGGGGTTGATTTCACCGGCGGGCGCGGGGTTGCTGGAGCCGATGTGCCGTCGCTCGCAGGCGCTGACGCAACAGCGGTTCGGCCGGGTGATACGGCTGTTCGCGCCGCTGTATCTTTCCAACGAGTGCATCAATAACTGCAAGTATTGCGGGTTCTCGCGGGACAACGCGATTTTGCGGGTTACGCTGACGGTGGAGGAAGTTGTGCGCGAGGCGCAAGCGCTGAAGGAAAAGGGATTTCGGAATATTTTATTGGTGGCGGGGGAGCATCCAAAGTTTGTATCGAGCGGTTACATGGCGGAATGCGTGGCGGCGTTGCACGCGGAGATGCCGAGCATCTCGCTGGAGGTCGGTCCGATGGAGACGAAGGAATATCGGCCGCTGGTGGAGGCGGGCGCGGACGGGCTGGTGGTTTATCAGGAGACGTACGATCGCGCGATCTATGCGGAGATGCACACGGCTGGGCCGAAGCGGGATTTCGCGTGGCGGCTGGAAACACCGGAACGCGCGTACGCGGCGGGGTTCCGGCGACTGGGCATCGGC
>DATMLG010000513.1:0-5156 GCA_035570675.1 Verrucomicrobiia bacterium
GCACTCCAAGGCGAATGGCACGGACAATCGAGGGCAGTTCAAGCTTGTGACAGATTAGAAATACATTCGCATCGGGCTGTGATTTGCGCAGCGATTCGACATAAGTCAGCACATCGCCTTCACCTTCGCGGTGATCGACTAGCACGAGCATGAACCGCTCTTTACGCAACGTAGCAGCAAGATCCTCTTCATTTTCAAACGAACGCCAATAAAACCCGGTTTCTCCCACTATTGCAGAGCGTGCGGAAGTTTCATTTCGTTGGTTTTTAACGAAAAGGAGTTTTGCAGTCACAGAAGCTATGGGGCTAAGGGTCGAAAGCATAAACGAGGAGGCAGCTTTTGCACTAAGAAAGAATTTACCGCTCAAATTCATCATGCAACAAAAATTTACATTTGCAGCTAAATAATAAAATATTTGTTAAATTTTTTATGACATATGTCAAACTAGCTTTTTACTTGTAGCCGTAGTTGCTTTCCCTCCGAGATTAGCACTAACCTAAATTATTCTTTGTCCAACCATGCCAAATCCCACCGATAAGGGCTATTTCGTCGAACTTAACAACTTCTCCATCCTTCTCGCGCGTAGCAGTGCTTTGCGCTCGCCGTTTATGATCGAAGATATTCGGGAGGTGCCGCTTGATAACAAGGCTGGCTTGGAAGAAGCCGTGCAAGCCATCTTCCCCGAGACAAAGAGCGGCACGTCAAATGTGTTCGCAGCCCTGCGCCCCAAACAGCACGGTTTTTATCTTTCCAGCGCTGATGAAGCGAAGAAAGTCACCACGCTGGCGGCAATTCCCGAAATCCTCGCCGAACCAGCGCTTGCGAGTTTTTCGCCGTGCGAATTTACCGCTGTTTACAGTCGCGATGGCTTGGCTATTTCAGGCCAGGGAGAGCCCTGGCTTCTGGCCACGGCCGCGAAAGAGAGTTATGCCCAGGCGCTTGCCGCGTTGCAGGAACTCAAGCTCGTGCCCAGCCGCATCAGTCCCGCCACACTCAGTGCCGCCGGCGGTCTCGCGGCCGCACTCAAGCTCAAAGGTGATGGCTCATCCGCGTTGCTCTTCGAATTCGGGGAAATTTCCAACTATCTACTGCTCGTGAGCGCCAACGGCGTCGAAGCGGTGCGCGCAACGGCTGTTACGATGGATAATGTGGCCGAAGCCGTGCAGGTTGAACTTGGCCTGAAGTTCAAGGGCTCTGCGGCAAAACTTTTCTTCAATGAATCTTACGATTTCAGCGAGACCAGCTCCAAGATCGCCGCGCGCATCGCCCAGCAACTTGCCGCGGATATTAGCGCGCTCGGCCATTCGCCTGCGTCATTTGCTTGTACCGGCCTTCCGGCGAAACAAAACTGGTTCGCCAGCAATCTCGCCGGCGCGCTCAACCTCGCGCCATTCGCTCCGGAGCTTAAAAGCTGGTGTACACAATCCCATCTTTCTTTTTCCGATGGTGCGGTTGAATCCAGTCTGACACCGGCGTGGCTGGGGTTTCTTAATTTTATCGGCAGCTATCAGGTTGCGTCGCCTGAAAGGTCCGTCTGGCAGCCTGATTGGACCCGCGCCACGCCGCCGCCAGCACCGGCCGTCGAGGCTGCGCCTCCCCCTGCCGCCGCGCCCATTCCAGCACCCGCCGCAGTCGTTGTACCGCCGGCCAAGCCAACGCCTGCTCCCGCGCCTGTGCCAGTACCTGCCGCAGTCGTTACACCGCCAGCCAAGTCTGCCCCGGCACCGGTCACCCCACCGCCCAAGCCCGCTGCAACCGTGCCGCCGGCTGCGCCAGGCAAACCGGCTCCTTTCGTTTTCAGGCCAATGCCGCCCAGACCGGGGGCAACCACACCTCCCATTCCGCCAGCCAAACCCACGCCGGCACCTTTCGCCACACCGGTTCCCTCTGCCAAGCCCACGCCGGCACCTTTCGTCACGCCGCCGGCCACTCCGGCAAAGGCATCAACCTCGCCTTTCACACCAACGCCGTCCAAGCCGGCGACACCCGTACCGCCAGGCACCCCGGCAAAACCACAACCGGAACTGCGTTTCACGCCACCACCGCCCAAGCCGGCGGCACCTCCAGCCCCAGCTCTCCCCATAAAACCTGCCGCGGCAGCGCCGGTAAAACCTCCGGCTCCCGCAACCAAACCTATTGCCGCGCCTCCGCCAAGACCTATCGGTGCAACTCCCCCAAAGCCTGTTGCGACACCCGCACCCGCACCGGCCAAACCCATTCCTCCGCCTGCGCCAAAACCGGTCGCACCTGCTCCCGTTGCATCAGGCCTGACCAAGCCGCCTTCCGCGGCTGTGCCGGCATCATCTTCAGCCAAGCCCGGTTTTTTCAAGGGCCAGACGGGTATGATCGTCATTGCCACAGCCGTGCTTGTGGTCGGTATCTTTGGTTACATGGCTTATAGCAGCCATCAACAAAAGGTCGCGAAGGAGCTTCACGACCAGGAGGAAGCCGCAGCGCGCGCGCAACTTGCCGCTCAAAAAGCCGCAGCCGAGGCAACAGCCAAAGCTGAAGCCGAGATGTTCAAAAAAGCGCAGGAAGAAGCTGCCGCCAAAATTGCAGCTGCGGAAGCAGCGCAAAAAGCCGCCGAGGAAAAAGCCCGGATCGAAGAGGCTGCGCACATCGCCGCCGCACGCGGCCAGATGAACATCGCGACCGAGCCCACTGGCGCCACGGTCGCCGTTGATGAACTGCCGCCACGCACTTCGCCCGCGCTGTTTACCAACCTGAAGCTCGGCCACTATGCCGTCACTGTTACCTTCCCGAATTATGAACCTGCAAAACTTGATATAGAGGTGAAGGAAAATGAAACGGCCGACCCCGGCGTGATTAAGTTGATTCACGAAACGGGCTCGCTCGAACTGGCCAGCGATCCTCCCGGCATGACCTATAATGTGCACCCCTCTAACAATGGTTTACTCATCAACATGATACCGGGAGGCACTCTCACCGGCACTACACCCGCCACCCTCAACGAGGTGCCGTCCGGCGATTATACCGTGACTTTCTCCCGTCCAGGATTCGAGGATCATAATGAAAATGTCACAGTTACACACGATACTCCGGCAAAAATCTCGTGGAAGTTTACCAACGGCAATGTGCTTATCACCAGCACACCTTCCGGAGCCACTGTGACAACAGCGGATGGCAAGCCGATTGGCACCACACCCGTTACCATCAACGATGTTCAGCCCGGCGACGTGACCTATACGCTCAATCTCGATGGTTATGATCCCGCCACCATTTCCGGCAAGGTCGAAGGCGGCAAAACCAATCCGTTCACCGCCACCCTCCTCTCCGTGAACCGCCTGGCCAAGCTCAGCGACCTCGACGTCCAGCCACAGGCAATCCATCAGGAGCAACCTGAGCTTCCCACAAGGATTTTCGACCGCGGCGTGGTCGAAATCTCCCTTACGGTTGACCGCTCAGGGAATCCGAAGGATCTCATCGTGGTCCAAAATACGACCAATAACCAGGAGATTGCCCAATACTGTCTCGACGCGGTCGCCAAATGGAAATTCAAGCCGGGCTATATTGATGACAAGCCGGTGAATGTACGCGTCACGGTGCCTTTCACCATCACGCCCTAGGAGGCTGTCGGACTTCGTCCTCCTGCCTCCTCATGGTTGTGGGGAGGCAGTGTCCCAGTCTGTTTCATCGGCCCTGTCGCGTTGACCGGCCGCCAATGCGCATCGTTCCTAAAATTAATAACCAGGCTCTTCTTCTTCGATCGAGAGAACTTTGCCACCTTTAAAAACCACCCGGAAGCGGTCGTGTTCCGTACGCGTGGGATAATCGAGGTAATAGGGATAGATTGGTCCCCAAAACCGGTGGTAATAGCCCGTGTAGAGTAGCACGCCATCATCGGTTTCGTAGGTCACGTAGCTCCAAACCTCGCTTTCACCCGCTGCATCGGTGCGCGTGGTGATGCGATCCGGATCGCCCAGCGCAAGCCGGACCATCTCTTCATCGAAACCGAGGGCAACCTTTCCCTGTTTGATCAACGCTTGTTGTTGCGGCGTGCAACGGTCAAAAACCGCGGGGTTTTTATCAATCCGCGCCGCCGGAGTGGAACAACCCACAAGCAAGACCAAACCTGCGAGCGCAAGAATGGGATGGAATGATGTTTTCACGGAAAATTCAGGGTAATTTATGGGACATTATTATCGCACAAAAAGTTTCATCCGCAACCAGGGTGTGTTTTTCAACAGCCTGCACATGAAACACGCTTGCTCCAGGCCGGCCGTTGCGCGCAGTTTTCCCTTCCTTCATGAAGAAGCTCATCCTTTGGGATATAGATGGCACCCTCATCACTTCCGGTGGCGCGGGCGAACGCGCGCTCATTGCCGCGCTCAAAACCGGGTTCGGCCTCGACGGCTCGCTTAACTGGCTTGAATATTCCGGCCGCACTGACGCCTGGATCGCGCACGAAGTTTTGCGCCACTATGGCCTGCCAGAGACGCCGGAAAACATCCGGCGTTACCTCGAAGGCTATCTGCACGCGCTCGCCACCGAAATGCCGAACCCCCGTGCCCGCCTGCACGCCGGCATTCTCTCTTTGCTCGAGACGCTCCACCGCCGCACCGACCTCGCCCAAGGCCTGCTCACCGGCAACCTCCAGCGCGGCGCCCGGATCAAGCTCGAACACTTCGCCGTCTGGCATTACTTTGAATTCGGCGCCTTCGCCGACGACAGCCCGCGGCGCAACGACCTTGGCTCCCATGCCTTGCGCCGCGCGCGCGAACGCCACGGCATCGAATTTCCGCCCCAAAACGTTTTTATCATCGGCGATACACCCTGGGACATCGAATGCGGCAAAGTCATCGGCGCAAAAACCGTCGCCGTTGCCACGGGAAATTTTTCCGTCGAACAACTCCGCGCACACCAACCCACCGTGGTGTTTGCCGACTTCAACGACACCACGGCCTTCCTCCGCGCCATCGACGCCGCCTGATGCTGGGCCCGGATGTTTCATGAAATATTCGGACTAAGCCCGGCGCTCGAGCGCCGTGACTTTTCCGTCCGTGAAAATCACCCGCAACTTGTCGTCGTAATGGTCACCCGCCGTCGTCACGCCCAAACCGGCACCATAAGCCGACGAACCGCCCGCTGCACCAAAGCCAAGCCCGAAACTGAAGACGGGGCCATGGTCGCGATAG
>DATMLG010000514.1:0-3407 GCA_035570675.1 Verrucomicrobiia bacterium
GGCGGCGTTGACGACAAATTCCGGCCGGCGGTCCTGCAAGTATTTTAACAACACTTCGAAGCGGCTGTAATCCACCGCACCCCGCGACAGGCTTTCGTGAGCGGTGCCGCGGTGTTTCAGCTCCAGCGCAAACGCTTCCCCGATGTATCCGCTGGCTCCAAGCAGTGTGATCATATTCTACGCGCCTCCGCCACCAGTCCTTTCAAATAATCGCGATACTCGCAGTTGGGTATCCGGCCCGCCAGGCCTTCCAACGCCTCCAGGCTTAAAAATCCGCTGCGAAACGCCGCCTCCTCGGGGCAACCGATCTTGATGCCCTGCCGTTTCTCGATGGTTTGCACATAAGCGGAGGCCTCGTGCAAACTGCTGCTGGTCCCGGCGTCCAGCCAGGCGAAGCCGCGGTCCAGCCGTTGCACGCGCAATTCGCCGCGCCGCAGATATTCCACGTTCACCGCGGTGATTTCCAGTTCGCCGCGCGCGGACGGCTTGAGCGCCTTGGTGATGCCCACGACCTGATTGTCAAAGATATACAACCCGGGCACGGCATAGTTGCTGCGGGGCGACTTGGGTTTTTCCTCGATGGAAATCGCGCGGCCCTTGGCATCAAATTCCACCACGCCGTAACGTTCCGGATCATTGACATGATAGCCGAAGATGGTCGCGCCACCCTTGAACTCCTCGAACGCGCGGCTGAAGCCTTCGCCGCCGTAAAAGACGTTGTCACCCAAAATCAGCGTCACCTCGGCCTTGCCAATGAAGCTTTCCGCAATCAGAAACGCCTGGGCGATTCCTTCCGGTTTGGCCTGTTCACGATATTCGATGCTCAAACCCCACTGGCTGCCGTCGCCCAGCAACTGTTTGAACCGTGGGAGGTCCTGGGGCGTGGAAATCAGGCAATATTCCCGGATGCCGCCTTCGATGAGGGTCGAAAGCGGGTAATAAACCATGGGCTTGTCGTAAACGGGTTGGAGCTGCTTGCTGGCAACCAGCGTCAACGGATACAACCGCGAACCGGCCCCGCCGGCCAAGATAATGCCTTTCATGTGCGGCGAAGTGTGCCGCAGGACGGGGCCGGTTTCAAGAATTCAGTTGTCCGGAGATACCACGACGGGGCATCCGTACCTTGCGGTAGGGGGGAGACGCGCCGCCGCAGGCGAACGCTTGTTTTCAGCGGTATTTCAAGCCGGAAAGCCAGCCCCAAGCCGCGCCCATCACCAAACCACTCAAATGTGCGCCATTGGCGATGGGCCCCACCAAGCCGGTAAGACAAAGCACTAACCATATGATTTGAATGGTCGCACTCCTACGATCCATGATCAGTCCTGAAGCAGGATCAAGTTTTCCGCGAACCCAGATATAGCCGAACAGCCCGAAGATTACGCCGGACATGCCGCCAAAATTCGGGCCGCCCCAAAAATATTCAAATAAGTTGGAAACCGCCGCCATCGACAGCACCATGACCACCAACAGCCAACTGCTTTGACGCCCTTCGATCATGCTGCCCATATCCCGAAGGCATAGCATGTTGAAGAGGATGTGCATGACGGAGAAGTGCATAAAGATGGGAGTGAAGAGTCGCCAGATTTCGCCCTGCCGGATTTCAGGCAGGAGATAATGGAAATGGATGAACCTTTCCTTCACTGCGTCGAGGAAGGAAAACTCTGCGAAGCCGCTGATGTCCTTTTCGCTGATGAAAAGGGAAGACAAATGCGAGAAGTCGTTCCCAAACCTGGAAACGATGAAAACCCCCGCGCTGATGAAGATGAGGATGTAAGTGACCGGACCGAAGCCATAACCGGTCAGCGGCCGGAAGAGGTGGCGGCGTTGTTTGAGGCGTTTTTCATATTCGGCCTGTTCGCGGCGTTTTTGTTCCTTTACATCCACCGCCGCCCGCGCGGTGCTTTTAAATTTCGGGTCGGTTGGGCTCGTGCGGAACGAGTCAAGTTCGGCCTTCGCGCGGTCCAGTTCGTCTTCCGCGCGGATCCACACGGCCCAGGTGCCGTCCTTTTCCGCCTCCACGTCGTTTTCGATGCCCTGCACGAGCAGGTAATCACTGAACGTACGCGCCGACGCTTCCCCTTCCAGATACCCGATGATTCGCATATTGCCGGTAAAGTGTAACCTGAAACGGGGTGCGGCAACAAGAAGTCCCTCGGCCACAATCTTTGCTTGTTTTTTTGCACCATGAAACGGATGCTTGGGGAGGCTTGAAACTGATTGATTATGGGCGCCGGTAATACGTCCCGAAGCGGGCCGGGCTGGTTCATGACAGTAGTCATCGGGCGCCGGCCCATGTTGACGCTGGCGCGGCTGGCGGTCCTCATCATTGGCACCTGGGTGGTGTTTAGTTTTGTGCTGACGCGGCCCATCCGGGTGGAGGGCATCAGCATGCAGCCAACCTACCATGAGGGGCAGATCAATTTTCTCAACCGGCTGGCCTATCTTCGCCATGATCCGCGACGCGGCGATGTGGTTGGCGTCCGCGCCAAAGGCACGGAGGGCACCCCTTTTCTGTATTTGAAGCGCATCGTGGGTTTGCCGGGCGAAACCGTCACGTTCGAGAACGGCAAGCTGTTCATCGACGACGCGCCCGTGGATGAGCCGTATGTGAACAAGGGGGGATGTGATTGGAACCACCCGCCCATCAAGCTGGGCTTCGACGAATATTTCGTCACAGGTGACAATCGCACCATGCCCTGGGAAATGCACTGGCATGAGAAGGTGCGGCGGGACCAGATTGTGGGGAGGATTTTATTCGGGAGCGGTTCTTGAGAAATAACCCGCCGGGCGGGGAAGCGATATGAAACTGGCGGTTCGTTTGCTCATACTGGCGGGACTGGCCGCCCTCGGTTACTGGGCCTGGACGGCGGCCTTTCCAAACCCGCGCAAGGTGGTGTGGCATCGCCTGGAAACACTGGCGCAGCTCGCGTCGTTTGCCCCAAACGAGGGGCAGATCACGAAGCTCGCCAGCGCGCAAAAGTTCGCCGGATACTTCAGCGACCAGGTCACGGTGAATGTGGATGTGACGGGCGGGGAAAAGGTGACGTACAATAATCGTGAGGACCTGGTTCAAGCGCTGCAAGGGGTGCGCATGATGGCCAGCAGCGTGAAGGCAAAGTTTCTCGGTCCAAAAATTGAAATGACGCCCGGCAACCAGGAGGCCATCGTGGGTGTGGCGCTGACGGCGGATATCGGCGGTGAACAGAATGCAGTGGTGGTTGACTTGAAAATTGAGATGAAGAAAGTTGACGGAGACTGGCTGATTACCCGCGTGGAAAGCGTCCAGTAGTCATGAGTGCGGAAGCCATCAAACATTTGACGAAGGCGGACAAGGTGCTGGGCCGCCTGATAAAAAAGGTCGGTCCCTGCGGCTGGAAACCGGAGCGGCGGCGCAGCCCCTTTGAATC
>DATMLG010000515.1:0-3540 GCA_035570675.1 Verrucomicrobiia bacterium
ACGGGACCTGGGGGAAAAAGAGGGAGTCCAAAGTCCAATGCCCAAAGTCCAAAGCGATGAGGGGCTGTCGGTTGGTCGGCAAAAATTGCCCGGTGACAACCGCAGAATCCGACGCATACGACACAATAAAACACAATAGAACACGATAGCGGCGGATAATAATTTTTTCGGATTGTTCTTTGACAATTGAATCGGACGTTAAATCGTTGAAACGTGAAACGTTACAATGGGCGGGAAGGGACGAGCACCGGGACGCTCACCCTCACCCCGACCCTCTCCCCTAGGAGAGGGAGCCGCCTGCTGTCGCGGTTTGGACGGGTTCTGGTTCATGGGCGTGTTCCAGCGCCCGTAATGACTCGAGCGGCAGAGTCGTACCGCTTCGTACCGGCTGGTACCGCTTGGTACCGCCTGGTACCGGCTAAAAATTTTTCTCTGCGCGAAACGTGAAGAAAAAAGGCCGGTCGGGTTGTGGTTTTGGTTTGAAGGAACGCAACCTGTGGGGGTCCTTCCGGACGGGCACCAGGCTGCTTTGGGCCGCTTGAATAAGTGCGGAGTTCGGAGCGCGGAGTGCGGAATGGAAGGCAGTTCAAAATCCAAAGTCCAGAGCCGAGGACGACGACGAGAAGGAGGGCGAGGACAAAAGCGGATCAGGCCTTGTCTTCGATGAGTTCGCGACGGGCGCCGCTGAGGAGCTGGTCAATGAAGCCGGTGGAGTAAACGCCACGGCGGAAGTTCGGGTCCTGCAGGATGGCCTGCTGAAAGGAGATGGTGGTCTTGACGCCGGTAATCATGTATTCGCTGAGGGCGCAGCTCATCTTGTCCATGGCTTCGCGGCGGTCCTTGCCGTAGGTGATGAGCTTGCCGATCATGGAATCGTAGTGGGGCGGGATGTTGTAGCCGGCGTAGGCGTGGCTGTCCACGCGGACGCCGCGGCCGCCGGGGGCGTAATACATCTCGATACGGCCGGGGCTGGGCCGGAAATCGTCGAAGGGGTCCTCGGCGTTGATGCGGCATTCGATGGCGTGGCCCTTGAATTCGATGTCGCCCTGGGAATGGCGGAGGGGTTCGCCCATCGCGATCATGATCTGATAGCGGACGAGGTCGATGCCGGTAACTTCCTCGGTGATGGGATGCTCAACCTGGATGCGTTTGTTGACCTCAAGGAAGTAAAAATTGCCGTGGTTGTCCACAATGAACTCGACGGTGCCGGCGTTGGTGTAGTGGGCGAGTTCGGCGATGCGGACGGCGGCCTTGCCCATCTTGTCGCGCAGCTTGCGGAATTTGTGGTCAATGAGCGGCGAGGGGGTTTCCTCGATGACCTTCTGGTTGCGGCGTTGAATGGAGCAATCGCGCTCGCCCAGATGAATGATTTTGCCGCGATGGTCGCCCAAAATCTGGAACTCGATATGGTGCGGATTCTCGATGTATTTCTCGATGTAAACGCCGGAATTGCCGAAGGCCTTCTCGGCCTCGTTGCGGGCGGTGTGGTAGCCCTTGACGAGGGAAATGTCATTGTGGGCGACGCGCATGCCGCGTCCGCCGCCGCCGGCGACGGCCTTGATCATGACGGGGTACCCGATGCGTTTGGAGACGGCCAGGGCGTCCTGTTCGTTCTCGACGGTGCCTTCGGACCCCGGCGGGATGGGAACGCCGGCTTTCTTGGCGAGATTGCGGCTGACGGCCTTGTCCTCGAGCGCATTCATGGCGCGGGAATTGGGGCCGATGAACTTGATGTTGCAGCTTTCGCAGACGTCGGCGAAATGGGCGTTCTCGGAAAGGAAACCGTAGCCGGGGTGGATGGCGTCGACGTCAGCAATCTCCGCGGCGCTCACTAGGCGATCAATGCGGAGGTAGCTGTCGCTGCTGGCGGCCTTGCCGATGCAGATGGCTTCATCGGCCATCTGGACGTGCATGGAGTTGGCATCCGGCTCGGAGTAAACGGCGACCGTGCGGATGTTCAGTTCCTTGCAGGCGCGGATGATGCGGACGGCGATTTCTCCGCGGTTGGCTACCAGAACTTTTTCGAACATGCGGTTATTGGGAAACCTGTTTCTAATGGGCCGCGGCAGGCCGGCCCGTGGCGCGCATCAGGTGGAACGAATTTTGAACAACGGCTGGCCGAATTCGACCGGTTTGCCGTTTTCAACCATGACCTGGGTGATGACGCCCTTGGCCTCGGCCTTGATTTCGTTCATCACCTTCATCGCCTCGATGATGCAAACGACCGTCTCCGGGGTGACTTCCGTGCCCACCTCAACGTAATGGCCCGCTTCGGGCGACGGAGCGCGGTAAAAAGTGCCGATCATGGGCGATTTAATTTCCGCCTCGCCGGGGTTCATGGTGGGCGCCGACGGCGCGCCGGGAGCGGAAAGGGCGGGCGGAAGCGGCGCCGCATAGGCAACCAGTTGGGATTCTTCCGATTGAACGATGGCAGCCCCGCCGTTTGAACCGCGCTTGAGTTTGATCTTGAAGTCCTGCTTCTCCATCTCGAACTCCGAAATGGAGTTCTTTTTCATCAGGTCGATGATTGCTTTGATGTCTTTTAGATCCACAAATCTGTTAGCGGTTTCGGTTCAACCGGCACGTCCGGCTGCCTGCATCTGCCCACGACCACGCATCGAAACTGCAACATCCAACCGCGCAAATTGCATTAGTGAGTGTCTCAATGGACGCGACGATAGCCCCCCCTCAGAAAGGCGTCAAGGGCTAAAATTACCCCTTATTGGCCATATAAAAGCGCCAAAAAACCGCTCAAAAAGACCAATTCTAGGCGAATTATTTGACGCCGTTAACGGTAACGGCTGCTTCAAGCGCCAAAATGTAGGAATTCACGCCAAATCCGGTTATTTGACCCCGGCAGACGGGCGCAATGAGCGAAGTATGACGAAATTCTTCGCGGGCGAAGACGTTGGAGATGTGGACTTCAATGGTCGGAATTGCCACCGCGGAAATGGCATCCCGGAGGGCGACGCTGGTATGGGTATAGGCGGCGGCATTGAGGATGATGGCCTCGAATTTGCCCTTGGCCGCCTGGATCCAATTTACCAGTTCGCCCTCGATGTTCGACTGGCGGAACTCGACCTCGATCTCCAACTTGAGCGCCCGTTCCCGGACCTTGGCCTCGATGTCCGCCAAGGTCAGGCGTCCGTAAACCTCCGGTTCCCGCTGGCCAAGCAGATTCAGGTTTGGACCGTTGAGAATCAGTATTTTCATCTTGAGGGTTGGATATTAACCACCGGCGCGCCGGCTGTCGATGGATTTGAACCCCGCCCCAGCAACCAGCCCATGAACGTGAACGCCGGCCAGGCCACCGCCGGGATGTACAGCCCGAACTCCACCGTGCTCTGCAAGACCCAGCCCAGTACTCCCAGCCAGACCGCCCGCCGGACCCAATCGCGGTCGCCCTTCCGGACCGAGGCGACCAGCACACCTGCCACGAGCGCGGTGTATAACACCATGCCCGGCAAACCCGAATCCGACGCCTGCTCCAGATAATCGTTGTGCGTCAGCCGCGCCATTTCAGATTCCGGTTTCTTGACC
>DATMLG010000516.1:0-4219 GCA_035570675.1 Verrucomicrobiia bacterium
CCTTTTCCTGGGGAGTGGGCCTGGGAGGGCTGCCTCTGAGCGCCAACATCAGCACGAACATCGCCAACAGCAACAAGCTGAGCGGCGTGCAGTTCAACGTCAGCACGGTCGGGGCCAAGAACATCCGGTTTGGCTTTGATGCCCGCGCCACGCAGACCGCCAGCGAGTACGAGCGCATCCAATATACGACCAATGGCGCAACGTGGATTGATTATCCTGTGGCCACGTCGTTTAACGACATCGGCGGCTCCGGCGATTCCGGCTGGGAATCCTATCCCAACGAGGATACCGATAGCCTGCTGCCCTATGAAGATTATCCGGACTATCTCAATAATTACTATGACTTCACCGGTTTCCCGGGTGTAGCGAATAACCCGAACTTTGGACTGCGCATCGTCGTGGAATACGAAAGCACGGCCACCTATGGCATTGGAACAACCAACGATTATGAAGGCGTGGGCGAAACCTATGCTTTTGGCGGAGACCAGGGCACTTACACCTATGACCTGGTGGGTGTCTATGGCGACGCCATCACCAACAAGAATGTGCCACCCGTCATCAGCGCGTTCTTCACCAATTCGGTCGCAGTCACAAATGAAAGCACGCTGGATACGGTACCCATTACCGATACGTTTACAGTAAGCGGCGATACTACTGCCGACAAATTCACTTATTCGGCCCAATCGCTTAACCCCAGCACGGTCGATCCAAGCTTTTCTTTTACGAGCAATGCCGACGGGAATTGCACCCTCGTCATCACACCAAACCCGATTTCCCAGAACGTGGCGGCCGCCCCAATTCTGGTAACGGTCACCGATACGAACGGCGATTCCTCATCGGCCTGGTTTAATTTGACGGTCTCAACGGCATTCCCCTCGCCCACCGTTGGAGGGTTGCTGGCAACCGATACCCTGGCCAATACCTCCCTGGGAGTGCCGTTCGCGGTGAGCAGCCCGGTTGATCCGGTCGGCCAATTCACCTATAGCACGAGTTCCGGCAACAATACGGTGATTCCCGTCGGGAATGTTTCTGTGAGCACCAGCGGCGGCGGAGCCACGGCAGCTAATCCGATCTTAAACATCACGCCCGCAAACAATGAACTCGGCGTGGCGGTTGTCGGCGTGACCGTCAACGACAATGATAACACGGAACAAAAGAGCACTTCCGTGAGCATACCAATCCTGGTGGCGCCCAATACAAACATCCTTGCGCTGGATTACTTCAATTATGACGGCGGCGGCGGTCCGCTGGATATGGTGGCTGGAGGTTTCTGGCAGCACCTGAGCGGCCATATCCACCAAATGCAAGTCATGCCCGATCCCAGCGGCGGCTCGGTCCTGGTGGATACATTTAATAATACTGAAAATCTGCAAACGCCATTGTTGGGCGCGCCTTATTCCAACAGCGCCGGTGCCCCTGTGAAAACATTGTACTACAGTTTTGTGGTCAACATGAGCCCGGAAAGCATGCCTTTGGTAAACGGCACTTACTTTACCGCCTTCAACGATGGCCAGGGCAACACAGCGGATGTGGATGATTGCCTCGTGGCAGCGACCAATGGCGCTGCACCCGGTTATTATCGCCTCGGTATTTCCGACGATGTTGGCGCGACCGCTGCCAACACCGATACGGTCCTGTTCCCGCAGGATCTGGCGCCGGGCAGCAACTATGTCGTCGTCACGGCCCTGAACCTCGCTACGGGCCAGTCCACGCTGTGGGTCAGCCCCGTCGGCCAATCCTCAGCCAGCGTGACGGCCGCGCCTGATGCTGGAACGGTTGCGTATTCCATCAGCGACTTTGAACTTCGCGAATCCGGCGCCGCCGGCGGTGGTGTGAACGTTTCCTTTGTGAAGGTCGGCAAGACGTTTGACTCTGTGTTCCCGTCACTACATGTCCAATCGGTGGGAACCAATGTCATCGTCAACTGGTCCGACCCGACGCTGGGTATACAGTCGGCCACCAATGTCCTCGGGCCCTTCACGGATATCCCATCGGCGACACCGCCTTATACGAACAACATCAACAGTGCCACCGTGTTTTACCGGTTCGGACGCTGAAGCAAATAAAATCTGAAATAACGTCACGGGGCGGCCGAAAACGGCCGCCCTTTTGCTTTTTGCGTAAGCCGGTATTATGGCCCGACAAAGCCAGGTTAAGAAAAACAGGGCTTGACTGGCGCGGGAATTTCGCTATTTTGTTGGCGAATGTTAAAAAACACATCACAAGCCGTCCTGGTACTCGTCGTAGTAAGCGACGCCGCTGGCGCTTGTTGAATTGAAATTTAACAAGAACCCGCGGCTGGCAACGGCTGCGGGTTTTTGTTTTAATTCGCCCGTTCCGCCGCTTAACCGATAGATACATATGAGCAAAACAACTAGTGAAAAGAAACTCGCGGCCATTACGGCGCGCGGCGATAAGTCCCCTGCCCCCAAACGCGCGGATGTCGGCCCGGCCATGTTCGGGCGCGATATCCTCGTGGAAGCACTCGAGCGCGAGGGCGTGGAAGTTATCTTCGCCTATCCGGGCGGCGCGAGCATGGAAATCCACCAATCGCTCACGAAATCCAAGATCCGCACCATTCTCCCCCGTCACGAGCAGGGCGGTTCGTTCGCGGCGGAAGGTTACGCGCGCGCGACAGGCAAAGCCGGCGTGTGCATGGGCACCAGCGGCCCCGGCGCGACCAATCTCGTTACCGCCATCGCGGACGCCTTCATGGACTCCTGCCCGCTCATCGCCATCACCGGCCAGGTGAACCAAAATATGATTGGCCGCGGCGCGTTCCAGGAGACCGACATCATCGGCGTGACGCTTCCCATCGTGAAACATTCCTATCTGATCACGGACGTGAACGACATCCCGCGCATCGTGAAGGAAGCCTTTTACATCGCGCAAAGCGGCCGCCCAGGCCCGGTGGTGATTGATTTTCCGAAAAATATTCAACAGCAAAAGGTCCAGCCGGTCTGGCCCACGCTCGCGGACATCAAAAAGAATTTGCGCGGCTACACGCAGCCGGATTTGAAGGCCGACGAAGTGGCGCTCAACGAAATCATCGGGCTCATCGAAAAGGCCGAGCGCCCCGTGCTCTATTGCGGCGGCGGTATCATCACCAGCGGCGCGGCGGAGGAATTAAGGAAGTTCGCCGAGGCCACGAACATTCCCGTGACGACGACAATTATGGGCGTGGGCGCGTTTCCGGAGACCAATCCGCTCTCCCTCCGCTGGCTCGGCATGCACGGCGCGGCGTTTGCAAATTGGGCCGTGAACGGCGAATACAAGCAGCGCATGAATCCCGCTGAACCGATGGAGAAATTGAAAGACGGCGCGGACCTGTTGCTCGCCTTTGGCGTGCGTTTCGACGACCGCGTGACTGGCAAGTTCGAGGAATTTTGCAAGCATGGGACGATTGTCCACATTGACATCGATGCGTCGGAGTTGAACAAAAATCGCCGGGCGCATTTGCCCGTGGTGGGCGACATCAAGGACGCGCTCACGCGGCTCAACGCGATGATCGCCAAGCGGCCCATCACGAAGAAGCACACTGCGTGGCTCGCGCAGATTGACGAATGGAAGCAGAAAGCGCCGTTCGCCTACAAGATTACCAGCGAGATCGCCCACAGCGATCATATGAAAGACCACATGCAGGGGCATGAAGACCAGGTCATCCTCCCGCAGATGGTCATCGAGATGCTTTACGAACTCACGAAAGGCGAGGCGTATATCACCACTGGCGTGGGCCAGCACCAGATGTGGGCCGGCCAGTGGTACAAATACAAATACCCGCGCCAGTTGATCACCAGCGCCGGTCTCGGCTCCATGGGTTTTGGTTATCCGGCCGCGCTCGGCATCAAGGTCGCCCTGCCCGACAAGCAAGTCGTGGATATTGACGGCGACGGCTCGTTCCTCATGAACATCCAGGAACTCGCGACCGCGCACGTCGAAAAGATTGCTGCCAAGGCCATCATCCTGAACAACCAGCACCTCGGCATGGTGGTGCAATGGGAAGATAATTTCTACGCCGGCAATCGCGGGCATACCTATCTCGGTGACCCCGATCATCGCGCGCAGATCTATCCGGATTATGTCAAGGTTTGCACCTCATTTGGCGTGCCGTGCGAGCGGGTCATGTTCAAGAAGGACCTCCGCGCCGCCTTGCAGAAAATGCTCGATGCGAAGACGCCGTACGTTCTCGACGTGGTGCCGCCTTACAGTGAGCACGTGC
>DATMLG010000517.1:0-3822 GCA_035570675.1 Verrucomicrobiia bacterium
GCAACGGTGCTTAAGGTGGCCGAAGCACCCACCCATGCCGTCTGGTTTGATGGCCCGGCTGCGCTCGTGACACCCGAACCCAGTCGGAACAGTTTTGCCTGTCGTGCTCCGAGGTTTACATTCCACGTTGTTCCGCTCACCGTGGCCGACGTCCCACTCCACAAATCCACCGCTGTATAAGTTCCTGATATCCCGAGCCGGGCCAGGTTGAGGTTCGTGGTGACGCCGAACGTATTATAATTGAACACCGCCACGTACCAGTTGCTGCCATCCTGCCGGACAAATACGTCCGCGGCGTTGGTTCCCGTATTGCCTTCCACCGGACGAAAACTAACGCCCGCCCGCGCTACTTCGTTTATGCCCGCATTGGTCAGGCACATCATGGCCAGGTTCTGCCCGGACGCCGACGTCAGGTCGTCGCTGTTTAAAAAAACCGTTCCGGCAATTGCGCAGTTGATCAAGCGGCTTTGGTTTTCGTTAGCCGTTCCGCCCGAGAATTTCATCATGTCCGGATCGCTGTATTGGTACAACCGGCCGTTGATCCACCAACCGTACGACACTGCCTGCATGGTGTTCGCCGTATCGGTGATGGACGTGGATGTGTCACAATAAATACGCCGTGAATGCGAATATTGATAGGGAAATATCGGTGCGATGGATTCGTTCAGGAACATCCGCCCGTTGTTCTGCTGCACCAGGTATTGCATGCCCTGGTTATACGCCTGGATTCCCGTTGTGACATTGGTGTCGTAATGCACCCCCTCCAGCGCGCCGTGCGTCAGGAAATCAAGTTTCAAATAATCAAAGCCGTGGCCCTCGAAATAATTCATGTAATATTCGGTCAGTTGCTTGAACCCTGGATGGGTCGGGTCGATCGCAATCCCGCCGTCGTTCGTCTCCACACCGCCATCCGGCGTCCGCAGGTAGGCGTCACTCCACTTGTAGGTCGCGCTGCCGGTCATCAACGAATTCGAACCCTGCGCGGCCGTTCCCCAATAGACGAAAGGCGTCCAATAGATGCCGGCCTTCTGCCCGTTGGCATGGCAATGATCGGCGAACTGCTGCAACTGCGCGTCGCTCAGGTTAGACCAGAAGGAGTCCAAGTTGATGTAAACCACGCCATTATTGTTGAAGTTGTTGGTTTGCAGGTTGGTTTTAATGAAATCCGAAACCGCGGTCGCATTGGAGTAGCTGACACTCGTGGTGTACGCATACCAACTGTTCCAGCCGAACGGCACGCCGGCGCTCCAGGGCAATTTCGGTACCATGGCCGCATTAGCGTCCGCATACGCCTCGATCACCGTCCGCCAGTCCGCGCCGAAACCCACGAAGACCGTGGGTGAGGAAATCGTATTTCCGGTCACCAACCCGTGCGGGAGCACATCCCGCGTATTGGAGGAAGTCTCGCCGCCAAAGACGTTCATTACGCTCAGTTTGTTGCTCGCCCCTTGGAAATAGACGCCCGTTTTCCACGTGTCATGCGTCACCGACCCCACCACCAGGCCATTGCGGGTCGTATTGTCATAAAATGCTGAAGCCTCGTAGCTCATGGCGGTGTTGTTGATTGGCATCGCGTCATAGCTGAAAGTGAAGGAATCATTGTCAAAGGGCACAATCAGAGCGCGGACGTCATTATAGCTGCCGATATCCACGCCTCCCGCGATGTCCATCACCACGGGGCCCATCCAGCGCGACTGCAATCCGCTGCCAATCACATCCACCCGGGCCAGGAAGCTGTTGTCCTGGTCGAGAATAAAAACCTGCTTCATCGTCGGCAGGCCGCTTCCAGTCAGGGCAATGTCCACCTCATTGCCTGTCACAGACCAGGTGCGGTTGGAATAAATCGTGCCAGTAATGTAGGAATCCAGCCCGACGCCGGCGTAGAAACCGGAAATCTTGAGGGCGTTTTGCCAGTAGAAATTCGCGCGGCCCGTGCTTAAATTGTATTCCAGCCGGACATTGGCATTGGTCATTTCAAGCACGTTTCCCACCTGCACCGGGGGCAATAATGGCCCGGCCGCGCCGGTCAGCGCCACGCCCAGGCCCAGAAGCAGCCCTGAAAAGCCACGGTTGTATTTCATCACCAGTACGCATTGGTCGGCCCCACCGGAGCTGTCGGAGAGACGTTCGCGGGAAAAAGAAAACTTTGCTCGTGGCCATCCCCAAACAGAGTTGGAAAAATCGGCTTGCCCCGGTCGTTATGCCATGCGCTGGCATTGCTGTACACGTTTCGGCCGTACCAAGGGAAATCCGCCAAAATAAGTTTCTTGGTGGGCGCCTGGGCAATTACCGTGGCCTTGATGGGCCCCAGGTTACCCGGCAGCGGCCAGGGATAATTCGCCGAGCCACCAACATGTTGCACGCCCAGGGTGTCGAACCAGAAGGCCATGTAGTAGCTGATGCCATACGCGTCCCAGCAGGATTTCACGTCTGGATAGTCAGCATCCCCGTGGTCCGCCGGGCAGTGAAAAACATTCAAACTATTGCCCACATAATTGTTTAACGGGCGAATCGACTGATCCACGTTGCCGCCGTTGGGAACCACTGCCTCGTATCCCGGATCGCCGGGCTTCAGCGTGGAGGTTTGCCCGCCGTAAGCCACCCAATTCGGCCATACCGGGTAGTAATCGGCGTTTTCATCGGCGTATAGCATCAGTGAAATGCCCTGCTGCCTGACGTTGTTAATGCAATAATCGCGCCAGGCCAATTTTTTCGCCCGGCTCAAAACCGGCAATAACAGCGATGCAAGAATTGAGATAATGGCAATGACCACCAGCAGTTCAATCAAGGTAAACGCTCTCTCTCTCAAGAGCGCAAACCTGTTCGGGGCCATTGCCCGATCCGGAACTTCATGACTGGCGTGCATTTCTTGTTATCGGCTTTTTATCTGATCGACAGGTTCATGCGACGTGATGCTCATTGAACCTTCACGCGGAAATAACCCTGCGCACCCTGTATGGCGTTGGTAAAAGGGCTGGTTGCGCCTAATACGTTACTATAAACACCGTTGACAGCGGGGGCTTGTTGAAGGGTGCCATTCGGCCAGGTCAGGACCACATTGCCGCCGGACCGGGTGATGGACAGGGTGACTGGCTCCACTGCGCTGCCGTAGTTGATGCGCGTGAGCGTGAGTTGCGAGCCCGGGGCGTCATCCGTATGAAAGCTCAAAGTTTGCCCGGCCGATGCTGACGTGTTCGTGAAGCCGACCACTATTTCAGGGGAATGCGGGGCGTTAAAGGTGTAACGCAACGTTCCGCCGGCATAGCTCACTCCAGTGGCAATGCCGGACGGATCGGTGAATCCGGGATTGCTCAGGAAACCCGAGATGATGACCTGCCCGCTGGTGTAGCGGGTGCCGATTCCGGTGAGTCCGGTGCCGGTGGCAAATTGAGCATTCAGTGATTCGGTCCCGTCGATGGACTGGGAATTATTCCCGCCGTTCACGCCAAACCAGTTCACATTTTCGGTCAGGTTGGCCGGCACGGTTCCCGGTGTGTCCGAATATCCGGTCAGGGTGAGCAGTCCATCCGGCGTGGCATACGTTGATGATACATTATTGGGAATGTCGGGCCCGAGCAGGGTGTGGATGTTTGCATAACCGACCAGAGCAATTCCGAACTGGCTGTCCGTATCGTTGAGGCTCAAGGTCTGGCCGGCGGATGCCGCCCGGTTTGTGAAGTAGAAACCATGTAAACCGCCGTCGGCCATGGCGATTGTCAATGCGCCGTTGGCATAACTGGAACTGGTCGCACCGCCGGAAGGATCAATCAATCCAGGATTGCTCAAAAACCCGGAAATGACGAGGTGCCCGCCGGAGTAAAC
>DATMLG010000518.1:0-4805 GCA_035570675.1 Verrucomicrobiia bacterium
CAGGCCGGGAGACGCCAATCCGCTCATCAAGGCGGGCGACCCCATCGTCCGGCTGAAAGTCGTGGCGGGCGACCATTTGTTCGTGGACCGGCTGAGCTATAACTTTCGGCATCCCACGCGGGGTGAGATTGTGGTCTTCGAGACCAAGGGCATCCCAGAGGACATGCGGGAGCGATACGGCATTCCGGCCGACGAGTTTTACATCAAGCGTCTCGTGGCGCTCGGCGGCGAACATGTCCAGATCGGTGACGACAATCACCTCATCATTAATGGAACCCGGCTGGACACGAACACTCCGCACTTTGAAAATGTTTACAGCTTTGACCCGAATCAGGAGCCCAGGGAAAGCCATTATGACGGCCATTACAAGGGACCGTTCCGGGGCGAGGGTCCTTTGCACGGTCAAGATCTCTCGCCAGTGTTCACCGACGCTCCGGGCGGCGTGTATACTGTGCAACCCAATCACTACATGGTGATGGGTGATAATACGCTGAACAGCCTGGACTCGCGCGTTTGGGGTGATTTCCCAGAGACCAACGTCATCGGCAAATACTTCTTCGTCTATTGGCCCATTTCCACACGGTTCGGCATGAACGTCCAGTGACCGTTTTCAATTCACTGATCAAAACTCAGCGGGGCAGTCGTGTCGCTACTGCGGCGGTCTATTCACCATGTTCTTAACCTGCTTCCACAGCATCTCCCTTGCGTAGTCCTCACTCAGCGTATATGACCACCCAACACCTGAATCTTTCCATTTGAGCGCCTTCCACGCTGGAGATTTTAGAATTTTATTTAACGCGTTGCTAGCCGTGTTGCTGGTTGGCCCTGCGAATGGCTTTGTGCGAAAGACACCATTTGAAAGGCAATATGCCAGATAGTCTTCCGGTCTCTCCGCACGGCCTCCCAAGCTGTAGCCAAGAGTCATGGATAAAGGCACGTCATCGACAATGGCAAATGGCATGTGAGGCCAGTCCGAATCCTTCATCGAATTAAGCGGCAGCAGCTCTGGAGCACCCAGCATTGGAGCGCGAAGGATTTCGGTCGAGCTTTTCGGAATGAAAACCAAACGGCAGAGATGACAGATATTCGGGGAGCCTCTCCCTGTTTTCGCGACTTTTTCCAGAGCAGCACAGGCGAGATTTTGGCCCGCACTGATCAGCGTGTTGGCGGATCGAACGGCTTCGTCCGGCCGGTACTCCCAGGCGCTGATATTGGGAAAGGACAGGATTGCCTGCTCAACGTCGTTGCTCCTCGCGTAGCACGATAATGCTGCCGCGGCCACGAGCATCTGAAATCCTATTCGGTTCATCATCATGGCAAACTTGAATATACGAACAGTGGTTCGCCAATTGAAGCACAATAATTTCAGTTCTTTCCCAGCCAACCGCAGCCTTGTCTTTGAGAAGGTCGGTGCGGCCAGTTCCGACCGGAACCAAACACGTCTCAGCTTCAATCCCAGCCGAGCCGAATTACGCGCCGGTTGCAGCAAGGAGCGGACTGCGCTTCTGAGCAGTGTTCGCCAAGGGCTGCTGTATTAAATATAAGGTATCTTGTGCGCATGTAATTAATACTGGGCGATTTTGCATACAACCGCACAACTTTGCCCCGATCAGCGCCTTAAACCGGCCTTCATCAGACTTCATAGGATAAACGGGATCAAGGCCTTCACTCGAGATTTGTACGCCGGATATTCCGTGGGAAAATGTTGCGTCATCAAAACCTCCTCCTGCCGGAGCTTGATCGAGAATCCGGCCAGCACCATCACCACTCCCAACCACGAACCAAGGCGGCCGGCGGTGATTGCCGAACCAAGGCACATCAGCAGAATGCTGGTGTAAATGGGATGGCGCACGAGCCGGTAAAGTCCTTTGACCACCAATTCATGATTTTCCTTGAAAACCACGGAGCTGCTCCAATTCCGCCCGAGCGTCCGGCGCGACCAGATCGCGCCGAACAATCCCAAGACGCAAAACGCCGGGCCCAGCCATTCGGTAACCTCGGTGCCGGGCACGAGTCGAAAATCAAGAGGCGGCGGCGGTCTTCGCCAGAACAGCAAAATATAGCCAATAAGCACCGGGAGCCGGTACGCAAAAAAGGCATTTCCGCCTGGCCGCTCGGCGACGGGCTTGACCGAACCCGCGCTGACCGCCCAGTAAAGAACAAATATCACCCAACAAGCGAGGTTACATTTCTGCGAGGCCGTCATTCGGCGGCGATGCTAACCGGTCTATCCGCGCAAGACAATCCGCACAAGGCAAAGAAATCACCGGGAACATTTTCTACACCCGTCCCTCATATCCGTCGACTCTGATACTTAGTCCAATCTTCAACCAACAAAATCAATCCAACACATGAAAACTCTGAATCTTTGCCTATTGGCCTTGACCGCGGTTTCGCTCGTTGCGGGAACACCGGCCAGGGGTCAGATTCTCGATGCCCGCGAATTCAACGAACCGGGCAACATCCTTATCGCCGATCAGTTCAACAACCGTGTCATCGAGGTGACCGAGGCCGGCAAGATTGTCTGGTCATTTGGACACGGGCCAAACGATTTTACCGCCAAATCGATCATCGGCGTGAATGATGCCCAGCGTATCGGCGAGCTCACCTTGATGGCGGGCACCGGCACGCCGGCGGGCGTGATTCCACAGGCCCCGGACGGCGTCGCGGATAATCGCGTCATGATTGTGGATCCTTTCGGCAGAATCATCTGGCAATACGGACAGTTCGGCCAGACCGGCGACGGGCCGGACTTGCTGAACACCCCGGTCCAATCCACTTTTTTACCCAACACGGATGTCCTTATCACCGACCAGGCAAACAACCGCATCATCGAGGTCAACCTGAAGAAACAAATTGTCTGGCAATATCCGGGCTCCAACACGAACGCGGACGATCAGCTCAACGGGCCAAACTCCGCCGAACTGCTCGAAAACGGGCATATTCTCATCGCCGATCAGGGCAATAACCGGGCCATTGAAGTGACGCGAGGCGATAAAATTCTCAGGGCCTTCACCGCGGGTGGGACGGTGAGCATTTGCGCGTTCGCCAGCCGGCTGCCGAACGGGGATACGCTGCTGACCGATTCCGGCAATTCGCGCGCCGTGGAAGTGGACGCCCATGACAATGTGGTATGGCAATATGTCACGGACACCTCCCCGCTCAGCGTTGGGGCTCCCCTGCCCACCCGGGCGATCCGCCTGCGGAACGGCGACACGCTTATCAGCGACCAGTTTAACAACCGCGTGATCAGAGTTAACTTTGCCGGACAAATTGTTGCCAGCTATGGCCTGCCGCTTGACGGCGGGACGGGCGCCATCGGCCTCAACGTCGGCTACGATCTGCACACCTCGCAAAAGGGCTTATATTCACCCTACGACGCGAAGGTCGTGGGTGATTATACCGGACTGACGCCGCCGTTCGATTTCGATCACGACGGCGACAATTAATCCAGGATGGGGTTTGGTCCTGGACGACAGCGGGCTGCGCGAGGCACGGAAGCCTTGGCAAGGATTGCCGGCGCAGCCCGTTGTCAAGATTCGCGGCAAGGAAAACCGGAAGATTTAGAAGCGTCTCCCCTGCCCTGCTGGGATCAAGTAATGTGCTCACCAACACCAATTCGGGAGGTGCTGGATACTATCGGTTGCGGGGGCCATAACTGGTTTGGATATTCGGCGTCCTCTGCCCTTTTTCAGGGCATTCTATAAGTGAGCATTGCCAGAATGGAATTGGCGCGATAGTTGTTCGCGCCACCGCTGGAGGGTTCATCGTAATAGGAAAAACCATATTGCAGTTTGGCGGCGAGAACCTTGCTGAAGCGATGGCTGAGGCCGGCACGGACGGCGTGCTGCTGGTAGCGAATCCCGAGGGGTAATCCAGTCGCAAAATTGTCCTGGGAAAAATCGGCCTTCGAGAAGGAATACGTCAGAAGCAGCTCGCTGGCGCGGTCCAGGGCCCAGGCGGCGGTGCCGAGCACGCTGTAAACGTCGCCACGGTACGGTTCGACGGCGGTGCTGCCGTTGTCGGCGGTGACGGTGCTGGAGCGTTGCAGGGAGAAGGTGCCGGAAAGGCTGAGGCGCTGCCAGGGCGTCATGACGGCGTTGAAGCTGTAAACCTGCACGTCGCTCTCCCCCGCCGGGATGGTGCCGCCGGGCGAGATGATAAATGCGCCAAAGGCGGCGGGGTACGTGGTCGTCCGGTAATCGGTGTTCATCAGTCGGTAGGTGAGCGAGGTTTTGAGCCAGTTGGCGGGACGCAACGCGAGCCGGGCCTCGACTTCATCGGTGAGCAAATCGCGCGCGTTGATGAAGCCGGGATAACCCACATTCGGAGTGCCCACGGGTTGCTCATCCTGAAGGACATCGTAGTGGCTGTCGTCGTCGTAACGGCGGTAATGCGCGCTCAGGGACGCCCACGACAGCGGGGACGTGTTGAAGCCGGCGCGCCAGTCGTACATGCGGCTCGTGAAACGCTCATCGAGCGCGAGAGAAGGATCGTAGAATGGCGAGCCGTCATTGCCCTGGAACCAGGACTGGCCGATGCGCTCCTGGCGCAACTGCGCCTCGGCAAAGAGCGCGGTGAACGGAATTTTGGTGAAACGCGCCGCGGCGCTTTCCTCCACCAGGGAGGTGTCCTCGCTCGTCACCATCTGGACGGGCGACTGAAAGAAGGGAACGCCGCCGAAGGTGGACAGAAGATTTTCATTGCCGACGGCGTCCTCGCGGGTCCATTCAGCCTGCACGCCGCTGGAGAAGGTCAGGCCGGACCACGGGCCGAGGAGGGTGTTGACGTTGCCGACGTGCGAC
>DATMLG010000519.1:0-4000 GCA_035570675.1 Verrucomicrobiia bacterium
TTTTCTTCGTTCGCGACCCAGTGCCACGCGTTCAAACACCCGATGGCAAGACCGGCAACCAACAGCGCGAGCGTCCAGGAATGCCCGCCCGGACGGTGTTTGTCCAACCACAGACCGAGCGCCGCGCCGAGCAGAGTCGGCACCACCACCGACCAGCCGATCAGCCCCATCATGCCTAGCCCAAACCAGACACCGGGCGTCGGGTTTCGCCGTGCCTTGAGCTTGCGGTCCGCTTTCGCGCCAACCTGGCGGGCGAATGCGTTTCCGTTTTGCTCCTTATTCATTGTGAAAGCTCCCGATGCGATGCAGAAATCCGGCTTCCAACTTCGCTGTTGCCGCGCGCACGCTTTTCTCGTTCGCGTTCAAGGTCAAGAAATCCCGCTTCACGGCATCGCGCAATTGCCCGACGTCCGTTCCGCCCGTCGCCCGGCGGACGGAAACCAACACGTCCAGGCCAGTCTTGACCAGCACTCCTTCATCCACGGCCACAAAAACCTCCCCGTCGGCTTCCGTCTGGTAGATCAGAATTCCGGGGACGAGCGCCGCGACGCAGTCCAGCCGGTGCGGCAGGAGTCCAAACGAGCCTTCGTGCGTTTCCGCGACGATGCGCGACACACTGGTTTTCTCGGCAAAAACTTGGAACGGCAAAAGCACTTTAAGGTTCATGGGTGGCGGCGGCATGTTCGACCGTCGGCTGCGGTTTGGGCACGGCTTGCGCCGCAGGCTCGACCGGGGGCGACGGGACGGCCCTGGCTTCCAGCTTTGGCCCGGGGCTGGTTGGGACTGAGGGCGCGGCAGTTTTTGGTTTTCCCTTCACTTCGCCAATCGCTCCAATCATGTAAAGTGCGCTTTCGGGGTAGTCCTTGAATTCGTCGTGCAGGATTCGTTCACAGCCGTCCAGCGAGTCTGCAAGGCTGACGAGCTTGCCTCCGAGGCCCGTGAACTGCCCGGTGGTGAAAAAGGGCTGGGTGAGGAAACGCTCCAATTGACGGGCGCGGACGACCACCTTGCGGTCCTCCGGCGAAAGTTGTTCCAAGCCGAGCATGGCAATGATGTCCTTGAGTTCGGCGTACTGCGCCAGCGTGCGGCGGATTTCCTGCGCCAGGGCGTAATGACGTTCCCCAACAATGCCCGGCGTGGCCATCTTGGAACTGGATTGCAGCGGGTCAATGGCCGGGAAAAGGCCTTCACTGGCCCGCTTGCGCGAGAGCACGATGGACGCGGAGAGATGCGAAAATGTGTGCACCGCCGCCGGATCGGTGAAATCATCCGCCGGCACATACACGGCCTGGATCGAGGTGATGGCGCCGGTGTCAGTGTTGGCAATGCGCTCCTCCAACCCCGAGAGTTCGGTGCCCATGGTGGGTTGATAGCCCAGACGCGAGGGCATCTGACCCATCAAGCCGGACACTTCCATGCCCGCCTGGATGAAGCGAAAAATGTTGTCCACCAGGAGCAACACATCACGGTGCTCGTCGTCGCGGAAATACTCAGCCATCGTCAGCGCGGCGTGGCCCACGCGGAAGCGGCTGCCCGGCGGTTCGTTCATCTGGCCGAAGATCATCACCATGTTCGGTAGCACACCGGCTTCCTTCATGTCGCGGTAGAGTTCCTCGCCTTCGCGGCAACGTTCGCCGATACCGCAAAAAATGCTGATGCCATCGTGATGCCCGATCATGTTGTGGATCATTTCAGTGAGCAACACCGTCTTGCCCACGCCCGCCCCGCCGAAGAGGCCCGCCTTGCCGCCGCGTTCCAGCGGCACGAGCACATCAATGACCTTGATGCCGGTTTCGAAGATTTCGGACTTGGTGGAACGGTTTGCCAGCGGCGGCGGCGCCCGATGCACTGAACGCCATTGGACATCGGCGGGGGCCGGCTGCCGGTCAGTGGCGTTGCCAAACACATCGAACATCCGCGAGAGAATAGTTTTCCCAACGGGCGCCTTTAGCGGCCCGCCCGTATCCTCCACCGCCATGCCCCGGGCGAGACCTTGCGTGGGGGTCAGCGCAATCCCCCGGACATGGCGTGAATCCCGCTGGGCCAGCACTTCGATGACGATTTCTTTTTTCGCTCCGGCGTGCAGCACAGAGTAGATCGGCGGCAAATGTCCGTCAAAGCGCGCATCCACGACGCTGCCGCGCACCGAGGCAACCACGCCAAAGTTCGATAAACTGCTTTTGCTTTCCATTTTTGCCGCTGCCTGCATATAGGTTTTCGCACTGAACCACCTTGGGAACCATAACCCCTGGACGCGGAGAAACGAATGGGGTGAACACCCCATTACCTAGAAGCCATCTCATAAATGCCCGCAGCGGCGTTAATCGGAAAAAATGAATAAAACGCACGAAAGACGAATGGAGCGGAGGATTCATCGGAGCGGCGGATTTTTTGCCCACCTGCTTCGTTGTTCGTCGGTCACAGCCCCCTGCGGGGATGCTCCCTCCTCACGCCTTGCGGCTGGCCAAAATCTCTCGCCGCGCCGTCTGCTCCCATTTATGAGATGACTTCTAAAAAACGTGAAAGGCTGAGCCGGGGACAGCCCCGCTAATGTGCGACGCTGCCGGAAAGCGGCGGTTGCGGTTCGGGGCGGGGCCGAACGGCCAGATCTTCGCTCAACACGTAGATAATCATGGCCGCCAGCATCACCACCACGCCGATCCAGACACGCCAGTCGCGATGCGCGCGTGTCCAGTAAGGATGGCGAGTATTCTCCCGATTCGGACCCGCGTGCGGTTTATGACCGTGTTCCATCTCATTCATGTGTTCCCGGCTTTCTCGGTTCCATTCAGGGGGCGCCCGGGCCGGTGTTTTTACTTCCCGGCACCGCCCACTTCCAGTTCCGCACTTCCGGCAGATCTTCGCCGTTTTTATTGATGTAAAGTTTGTGCTCGATGAGCTTGTCCTTGAGCTGCTGCTTGAGGTAAACGCCCTTGGCGCCGGTCTGCGGGACGCGGTCCACGGTGTCCATGACAAGATGGAAGCGATCCAGGTCGTTCAGCACCGTCATGTCGAATGGCGTGGTGATGGTGCCTTCCTCCTTGTAGCCCCGGACGTGGATGTTGTGGTGGTTGGTGCGGCGGTAGGTCAACCGGTGGATCAGCCACGGATACGCATGGAAGGCGAAGATGACCGGTTTATCCTTCGTGAAGAGTTCGTCAAAATCGAGGTCGCTCAATCCGTGCGGATGCTCGCTTTTCGGTTGCAACCGCATCAGGTCCACTACATTTACGACGCGGATTTTAAGGTCGGGCAGATGCTCGCGCAGAATTGAAACGGCGGCCAGTGTTTCCAACGTGGGCACATCCCCGGAGCAGGCCATGACCACGTCCGGCCCGGTATCCCGGTCGTTGCTGGCCCATTGCCAGATGCCGATGCCCTCGGCGCAGTGCTTGACGGCGGCATCCATGGTCAGCCATTGCGGCGCCGGGTGTTTGCCCGCAACCACGACGTTGACGTAATGGCGGCTGCGCAGGCAGTGGTCCATGACCGACAGCAGGCAGTTGGCATCTGGCGGCAGATAGACCCGCACGACCTCGGCCTTCTTGTTGACGACGTGATCGAGGAAACCGGGGTCCTGGTGGGTGAATCCGTTGTGATCCTGCCGCCAGACATGCGAAGCCAGCAGATAATTCAACGAGGCAATCTTCCGCCGCCATGGCAAGGTTGACGTGACCTTCAGCCACTTGGCGTGCTGGTTGAACATCGAATCCACAATGTGGATGAACGCCTCGTAGCAGTTGAAGAGACCGTGCCGCCCGGTGAGCAGGTAGCCTTCGAGCCATCCTTCGCATTGATGCTCGCTGAGCATTTCCATGACGCGTCCGGTCGGCGCGAGAAATTCGTCGTTCGGCACGGTCGCGGCGTCCCACTGGCGCTGGGTCACCTCAAAAAGGGCTTCGAGCCCGTTGGAAAGCGTTTCATCCGGCCCAAAGACCCGAAAATTCCGCTGCTCAAAATTAAATTTCGTCACGTCCCGTAAAAACCGACCGAGCACGTG
>DATMLG010000520.1:0-5496 GCA_035570675.1 Verrucomicrobiia bacterium
TGTTACCGCGATTGACGCGCTCAACGCAAAAGCGATAAAAGTAATGTTATATGGCCGGGAATAAATTTGATCCGATTGATGCCTGGTTTACCGCCACGGAAGAACTGGGCGAGTACATCGGCATTCGCTTCGGGCATCTGACGCCCGGCGCGGCCGAGCCCGACTGGATTTTCCCGTCCCACAGGGAATTCGACGGCATTGGCGGCTTTGCGGAAATCCTCCGCAAACGGGGGGCGGTCCTTCCGCGCCTGCCCCAGATCAAGCATCCCACCCCGCCTTCTCGCCTTTCCCTCATCCGGTCCATCCCCAAGTTTTTAATGCCCAAGCACCCGCTCAAGTGGGTGCCGTTCGACGGCGAGCCGATGCCCAGCACCAATTCCACGCCGCCCAAGGCGGTTGCGTGGCATCTGTTCGACGAGGCCACCACCACCCAGGTCCGCCGGGTCTGCCGCAAGCGCGGCGTCACGGTGAATTCTTTTCTCATCAAGCATCTGACCAAGGCCATCCGCCCCTCCCTGCAGGATGAATCATCCGTGATTCCCTGGATGATGCCGGTCAATCTGCGCGGCAAGATTTTTCGGGGCCGGGACACAACCAATTACTCCGGCTATATCGTGGTCAAGGTGCGCTCCTACGAGACGGTGAATGACATCCACCATAACATTTATGCCAGCCTGGGGCGGGGAGAACACTGGGCCAACTGGTATGCGTATGAGTCCGCGCATATTCTCAGTGCCGGGATGCGAAAATATCTCGTCGCTTCCGGCAAGGCCATGGCCGAGTGGTCGGTCGGGGGATTTTCCAACCTGGGCGACTGGGATCCAGAAAAGAAGATTACGAGCCCGGACTGCCAGGGGGGCTGGCTCTTTTGCCCGCCGGTGCTGCGCTGTCAGCTCGTGGGCACGGGCTGCCTCACCTTCCAAAACCGCCTCGCCCTGGTGATCCAGATTCACCCCGAATTGACCACCAGTTCCGTGGTTCCCCGAAACTGGATCCAGAACTGGGTGAAGGAAATCGAAATTGACCTGTCCAGCCTGCTCTCAGATACCCCCAACAGTCCCGCCAGTTCCGCCATCCCATCTTACCTGGCGGCCTGAAACGAGCGGTTGCCTTCGCCTCCGCTCACAGCTTGAAAATCCTCCCCGCCGCGCGTCGCGCGGTTCAATCAGGTCCGCCTCAGAATTTGATACCGATCGAGAAGTTCACCGCATTGTTCAACTCGCGGTAAGTTCCGTTCACCAAACCTCCTGGAACGCCGGTGTCGTAAACGCTGCCCGTGACCGGCCGGTCCTGCGCAAAAGCCAGTGTATACGAAGCCGCCCACGTCCAACGCGCGCCGTTATAGCCCAGACCCACGCTGGCCAGGCTCAGGTTACAGTCGGGTATCAGCGGATTGAAATACTGGTTCGGGATGGAATTCTCGCTGTAGATGTAGCCGGCGCTGGCGTAATAGCCCTTCCCAAGCTGCCGGGTGACTCCGAACTCATACATCCAACTGGATTGGTAGTTCTGCGGCAGGCTGGGCAGAGGCTGGCCCAATGCCGTGCCCTGAAAATCGATCTGGTTGACGCTGTCCCAGTCCGTCCAGTCCGCATCAAACTCAAAGTTCCAGTCGTCCGTCGGACGGAACGACATGCCCACCGAGGCGTTCTGGGGAAAGCGGATGCTTGCGCTCGTCGGCTGGGCGCTCGCATACGGGTAGGCCGTTGAGTGCCCGCCGAGCTGCATCGTGGTGGAGTACCGGTAATTTACCCCGAAGGCCAGCATCTTGATCGGTTGCCAGAAAATACCCCCGTTGAATCCGCATTCGGTGTCGTCGCCGGAGAAATAAAACTGGTCATTGGGCGTGAAGCCGATGCCCCGGGTGAAGGACGCCTTGGCATAATTGACCGTCAGGCCGCCCGCCACGGAAAGCTGCGGAAGAATCTTCCAGGCAACCACCGGATTGGCGGTCACGTAATCCAGGCTGCCCTTCTCCGCCACATTCTGAAACGGCGGGTTCTCACCCCAGTCAATCGCGAGGCCGTAGGGCGCATAAATTCCCAGGCCAAAGGAAAGCGGAAAATCCTTTGGAGAAAACACGTAGTAAATCTGGGGAACCGGCTGAAAATCCGTGTTCACACTCGCCGTGGCGCCGCTGGTGGAAGTGAACTTCTCACTGGTGGAAATCAAATACAGTCCGGCGCTCGCCTGCTGCCCTTGGATCTGCGTGATGCCGGCGGGATTGTAATAAATGGCGGCGGGATTGTCCGCGGTGGCGGCGAAAGCATTGCCGCGCGCAATGGCTTCGGGATCCTGGTTTGGCAACCGATAGCCGTCGGCATTTGCGCCGGGTGAAAAACACAGCATCAAGCCCAGCACCAGGCTCACGCCATAAACAATGACGGCAATACGTTGACGCATCTCCGGAGAATGTTGGTCGGCGTTCATTCCAGTTTTCGATTTCATTTTTTTATCATTTTACTTCAGGACTCGGGAACCCGGCCTTTCGGGACGGCTCAATCCGAAGGCTTCATGTTCTTCGCGCAAACCGCGCATGTTGACTGTCCATCATTACCAAACAGGCTTCCGTCATGTTCCACAGCAGAACAAATGCCATGACGTGCGCAATATACCCCCCCATCTTGGGTATATGACCATTCTTCCTGCGCAACACTTGAATCCCATCCAATTCGCCCCCAATGATTTGAAACAGGACGCATTGTCTCAAATTTGCCTCAATCGTTGGACAGCCCGCAATCTGGGACAAGCAACGGCTGCCGCCCAAACTCCCGCAATTATTTTGTTATTGGCCCGAAAAATGTTTGCTAATATCGCTCCTAGGGCTGTTCGGGTGACGGTTGCCACCAGGCGCCGGCCACACTTGTTTCGCCAGGAGCGGAAGCCGGGTTTTTCGCCCGCGCAATTTTCGCTCCGGTGGCAGCGCCCTGGACTCCCCGGTTGACCGGGTGAAAGCTCGTATTCAGAATAATTTATGGCTGCTATGTCGTTGAATGGGACAGAAGGTGGTTTGCAGGACTGCACGATTTTCTGCAAGACCGCCGAAGGTGTGAACATCCGCGCGGCGCCCCTCAAGCTGTCCCGGTTTTCCGTCGTGTTCGAAACCTACGGCCCGGACAGCGTCCTGCGCCTGTCCGAAGCCCTCGGCGATTTCAAAATAGTCCTGCGGCAGCAAACCGTCTATTCGGGCCGCGCGACCGTCCGCAACCTGGTCAACACGGAGCAGATGCAGGTCTGCGAGGCGACCCTGGCCGAGAATTCGTGGCAGACGCTGGCCGCGATTCCGTCCCTGACGGAAAGCGGAGGCTTGCGAAAGGAATTCGCCACCTTCATGCATTCGTGGCAGAAGCTGTACCGCATCGTCCCGGAGTACAAGCTCATCATCGCGGACATGCAGAGCTTTTTCATGGATTTGCGCGGCTGGCTCGAACAGGTGGAGTTTGCCCTCCGCTCCTCCGTCAACGGAAACTATGCGCAGGCAGAACAGGACGCCGCGACGGAGCTGGCCAGGTCCGTCATTCCGTGCATGAACGCGCTTTTTCAAAAATTTGAGGTCGTGGCCGAGGCGCTGGAGAAGGAAGACACGCCGGCCCATCGCGATTACATGCGCCGCCAGTTGCACCCGCTGCTCCTGTGCTCGCCCTTTGCCCATCGCACCTTTGACAAACCGCTGGGCTACGCTGGGGATTACGAGATGGTGAACATGATCCTGCGCAATGTGCCCGAGGGCGGCTCGCTCTTCGCCAAGGTTGTGAATTCCTGGTTTCTCGATCAACCGCCGGCCCGGGCGCATCGCAACCGCATTGACTATTTGAAAGGGCGTCTGGTGGATGAAACGGCGCGGGCGGCGCGAAAAGGCCGGCCCATGAGAATTTTAAATCTCGGCTGCGGCCCGGCGGTGGAAGTCCAGGAGTTCCTGCGCGAAAGCCAGCTCTCCAATGGCGTGCAATTCACCCTGCTGGATTTTAACGACGAAACGATCCGGTTTGCGCAGTCCCAGCTGGACGGGATCCAGCGCGAATCCCGCCGCAACGCGTCGGCGCGCATTCAGAAGAAGTCGGTGCTTCAGGTCATGAAAGAATCGTTGCGCAACCCGCACACCCCGCCCGCACAGCAACACGAGTTCATCTATTGCGCCGGCCTGTTTGATTATCTTGCGGACCACACCTGCCTGCAACTCACCGAGATCCTCTACGAGATGGTTGCGCCAGGCGGATTGTTGGTGACCACGAATGTCGAGCCTTCGAATCCGCTCCGCAACGGCATGGAACATTTGCTGGACTGGAACCTGATTTATCGCACCGGCGCCCAGATGCGCAAACTCCGCCCGCGCATTGCGGATGAGGAAAATGTTTCCGTCCTCTCGGACACCACGGGGGTCAATGTGATGCTGGAAGTGAGGAAACCTGAAAATGTCTGACGAGGCCACCTTGAACAACGCGGAGTTCCGCGCCGCCTTCCTGGCGAACGAGCAACAGGTACGCATCAACACCGGCAAGGTCGCCTGCGCCCTGGTCATCGCCCTCATGCCCGCCGGGGTGGTGCTGGACCTGGCCGTGTACCCGGACATGTTTGTCAAGTTCCTGGGGTTCCGTCTTTTTTGCTCGGCGCTCGCCGTCGGCCTCTTTTATCTGCACAAGACCAAATTCGGCGAGAAGCATTACCAATATCTGGGCCTGCCCATCGCCTTGTTGCCCGCCGGTTTCATCGCCTTGATGATTCACGTGGTCAAGACCCCCGCCGACTCTCCGTATTACGCGGGGTTGAACCTGATTCTATTGTCAGTCAGCGTGGTTGTGCACTGGAGCACACGAGAATCACTGATTGCCGTGGCCGGCGTGTTCGTCATGTACTTCGCCGCCTGCCTGACCAAGACCCACCTCGATAACTGGCACATCCTCTTTAACAATCTGTACTTCCTGTCGCTGACGGGCATCATTGTCGTGACCGGGAATTATTTCTTCAACCGCCTGCGCTTCCGTGAATTCGCCCTGCGCTTTGAATTGGACAAGAACCAGAAGGCCCTCGCCGAAAGCAACCAAAAGCTCCTTGAGCTGGACCAAATCAAAGGGCGCTTTTTCGCGAACATCAGCCACGAGTTGCGCACGCCGCTCACCCTGCTGCTGTCCCCGCTGGAGACCATGATGCACGGGCGGGACCGGCAAATTGACCCGGACTCGCGCAGCCTCATGGCCATCATGCATGGCAACGGCATGCGGCTGCTGAAATTAATCAACGACCTGCTGGACCTGGTCCGGCTCGAGTCCGGCCGGATGGAAGTCAAACGGGAGGCGCTGGAAATGAGCGCCTATGTGCGGGGATTGATCGGCGCCGCGCAACAGATGGCGGATGCCAAGGGATTGCGCCTGGAAATCTCGGTGGAGCCGGGCCACGGAGCCGTGCTGGCGGACCGCGACAAGCTGGAAAAAATGATCCTCAACCTGCTTTTTAACGCCCTCAAGTTCACGCCCAAGGGCGGATCCGTCACGCTGCGCG
>DATMLG010000521.1:0-3368 GCA_035570675.1 Verrucomicrobiia bacterium
CGCGTGGCCGGGGAGGAAAGTTTGATGACCGCGCTCATGGGTTGTGCCGGCCTGTTGCGCCGGCGGGCCGCGCAAATTACTGCGTGGCCTGCGGGGAAGCCGACGCGGACTCACGCGCTTTATCCCTGAGTCCATTAAAGATTTTCACCAAGTTGGGATCCTGTTGAATCTGATAGTTCAGCCAGAGCTGGAAGGCGTCGTTCTGACGCTGCCCGCGCAACAAGGCCAGATACTCCACCACCCCGTCCTTCACCAGGCTTTCGTCCACCGGCAGCATTTTATCGACGAACAGGACGAACGAACCGCCCTGGACATTGATTGGCGCGCTGGCGGAGCCGATGGCGGTGCTGAACCCGGCGCGTTTCAACGTGGGCAGGTCCAGGCGATCCTCCAAGTCCGGAGGCAGGTTGGTGGTGCTGAGCGAAAACGGCGGGAGTGTCTCGGCCTTGTTGCCGGTCTCGTTGCAAATGTCCGAAAAGGTCTTGGGAAGGGTCACGCCATTGTTCACATTCAGCTCGCCGGCGATGACGGTCGTGAAATTGGTCGCGGCCTGCGCCGCCAGTTGATAGGCCTGCGCCTCGCGGTAGTCGGAGGTCACCTTCGCCTCGATTTCCTTGAGCGGCGGAATGGTGGATGGAATCATCTTCTTGAGTCCCATGACATAGGCGGCGTCCTCGGTGGCGAATTCATGGTAGAAGGGCGCGTCCTCGGTGAGCCGGAAGGCGGCCCGGGCAAAGTCCTGCGCCAGTTCGTTCGTGAGGCCCATGTCCGCCGGGCCGGTTTCCTCGTCAAAGGGCGCGGTGGTGTTGAGGGTCAGCCCTTTTTCCTTCGCGAGCTTTTCCAGATCCTCGGCATGGTTGCCGCGCGTGTCCAGTTCGTTGGCGAACTCGAAGGCGTCGCGCCGGGCGGATTTCAACGCGCCGATCTGGATCAGTTCCTTCCTCGTCATGGCCTTGACCTCCTCCTCCGTTTTGGCCTTGGGGAACATGTTCGTGCCGTTGCGCGCGTATAATTCATCAACCTCCTGGTCCAGGTTGGTCAGCGCGGCCTTTGCCGCCGCGAAGTAATTGCTGGCGTCGAAGCGCACGTAATTGACCTGCACCTGGTCGGGCACGCGGTAGGTCGCCAGTCCGTTCGTGTAAAACTGCGCCACGGCGTCGGGAGTGACTGTGACGGCGTGAAGGAAGTTGGAGGCGGGGAACCACACGAACTTGGTGGCCAGCGCACGATGTTCCGCGCGATAGAGCGTCTCGGCCTCGCCCGGCGTGACCAGTCTTCCGCTCAAACCGGCGAGCATCACCAGTTGCTCCCGGCCAACCTCATGACGGAGAAAGCGGTCAAAATCATCCGCGCCGAGACCGATGGGTTTGAGGTTTTTGTCTACGAAATCATCGTAAGAAATCGCGCCATGCAGCATGTTGGCGGCAAGTTCGGCGGCGGCGTCGGCGGTGGGATGGATGCCGAGTTGTTCCTCCTTCGCCACGAGAAACAACTGCTCATAGATTTGATATTTCGCCTCGGGTGAATCCATGTCCGGGGACTTATGTCCCCGCAGGTAAAGCGAAAGGACCAGTTCCCGCTGGGCATCCAGGTATTGTTCCTGGGTGATGGGCTGGCCGTTGATGTCGCCGAAGGCGCTCTGCCTGGGCTTGAGAAAGCCGAAGATGCCACCGCTCGACCGCGAAGCCGGGTTGAAATAGCCCAGCATGCTTACAATGACCACCACCGCAAGGCAGGGCCACAGCCAGGATTGATGACGCCGAATTGTCCCAAACATACGTTTTTAGCGAGAAATCAAGAGCGGTCAACCTACCTCCGATGCCAGCATGGGGTCAAAGAAAAAACGCCACTATTTCACTGCAAAAAAGCCCGCAAATCCAACTTTACAAAACCGACCGGCCTGTGTAACCCTCACGCATGTTAATGTTTAAGAAAATAACTCCGATTTTGTTGCTCGGCCTGGCCTTGACCGGCTGCACGACGTCCACCATCACCCGCCTGACACCGCGACAGGCTTCCCGCAGCTCTGACGGTTTGTACCCAATTGAAGCCACTCTCAACTCCGACCAGCAGTCCCTGCGCTGGGAAACCATCGAAGCCAGCGTCCTCATCGGCTCTCAGGAGTATCCCATGCACATGACTCCGTTGATGACGAACCGCTGGGAAACCCTCGTCCCGATTCCGGCCGGCACCGATTCCATCGAATACCGCATCAAGCTCGATTATTACTACAATGCCTTCGGCGTCCCTCCGCAGGAGACCACCATGACGTCGAAGACCTACAAGCTGAAGATCGCGGACTAGTAAACGGTGTCAGACGGCGCGGCTCGATTGCTTCCCCATCAAGTTTGACGGAGCCCGTTCCGTCAAGGCGCGGGGTAATTCGTCAAAACGTTGCCTCGTTAAATCGTTGCAACGTTGCCGCGTGAAAATTTCTTGCGAGGATTTCTGATTGTTGGATCCCGTTGCGCGGATTAGGATGGCGTTCATTGTTAGAAAGTCAGTTGTGAATTTGAATGCCATAGCGCGGTTCACGCAGAAACTTCCGGGCCAGGGCCGGCCCATCTTCCTCACCTGCGTTTACGGACTCGTGGCCGGGCTGGCGGCGGTCGCCTTCCAGTTGAGCATCACCGCGGTATATCAAGGGACGCTGGTGCCGTTGTCGCGCCAGAGCACGGCGATATTCCTTGTGGGAAGTTTCATCGTGCTGACGGGCTCGTCGCTGCTGGTGGGTTTTCTGCTGACGCGGTTTTGCGCGCAGGCGGCGGGGAGCGGAATTCCGCAGCTCAAGTTGTCGTTCTGGAAAGATTTTGGTTACGTGCCGTGGCGCGTCGTGTGGGTGAAATTTGTCGCGGGCGTTTTGAGCATCGGCGGGGGCAGCAGCCTGGGACGCGAGGGACCGAGCGTGCACGTGGCGGGTGGCGCGGCGTCAAATGTCGCGGGCCTGCTGGGCGAGCCGAAGCAAAACCGGCGCATGGCGGCGGCGGCGGGAGCGGCGGCGGGCCTGGCGGCGGCGTTCAACACCCCGCTGGCGGCCATCACGTTTGTGCTGGAGGAAATCATCGCGGACTTGAACAGCCGCCTGCTCGGCAGCGTATTGTTGGCGTCGGTAATCGGGGCGCTTGTGGTCCATGGAATCGTCGGCCCACAACCGGCGTTCGAACTGAAGGGCGTGGAAGCCCCGAACTGGTTCGTGTATGTGCTGACGCCGGTGGTGGCGGCGGTGGCGGCGCTGGCCGGAGTGGTGTTTCACAAGGCGACACTCGCATTGCGGCAGCGGCAAAAACGTTTCACATTGATCCCGGCGTGGATGCGTCCGGGCATCGGCGGCGTGATTACCTGGGCGCTGGGCGTATCGGTTTTTTTGG
>DATMLG010000522.1:0-2606 GCA_035570675.1 Verrucomicrobiia bacterium
CGCCGCCCTGCACCCGCGTGCAGATGTCCTTGATGACATCCCGCATGACCTTGTGACTGGTCTGGTCGGCAAGAGCCTCCAGGCAGGTCACCATCGAGAGACCCGCGTCAATCATCGTCGCCAACTGCCGGGTGAACACCACCAGCTCCTGCAGGGCGACCTTGCCGCCGGCCGTCCGGCCTTTTTTGCCGATCTTTTCCTGGATGGAAACCACCAGGAGATTTCGGTTCAGCAAGGCGGTGATGGCCGCCTGTTCCGTGATGGCTTCCACAGTATTGCGAATTTCCCGCCCTGTGGAGGTTTCGCGGGCAACATAGGTAAAGGAGGGCATATATGGCTAATTAGCGCGTTCGCAGGCTCTCGTTGCCGGACCGCTTGGGCTGCACATGGATATCAATTCACGCATTGGCGACAGAATCAGCAAACTCCGTTCCATCCTCATGAGTTTCTCGTCATATTGGCTAAATCGCCTTCCGGCAGCGGAATCCCGGTTTAAAAACTGGCTGGGAGGCTGATCCCAAACTTTTTTGTGCCTAATTATGAGACAGTGCCACACGGAAACTTGCGGCCAACATTAAAACGAATCTCATTCATGCGTAACACGTTAAGAATGATGATACTGGACAAAACTCGCGGAATTCCCCTGTAATTCCTACGATTTGCAAAAGGAATTGAAAAAACTTGTTGTCAAACCCGTCACTTTTCCCTATTTATTTCGGGAAATGCGCCCTTTTGGGCGCCGGGTAAACCGGATTTGCCCTAAAAATGCATGCAGAAAACTGAACAGAACTAACCAAATCGGAGGAACCAAATGAAGTTTAATAAATGGACACTTGGCTTGGCTGCCGTCGGGGCTGTCAGCCTCTCCTCGGCTGCTCGAGCCGATGACGTAACAAACTCGTTGATGACGGCGGTCGCATCCACAACCATTAGCGGCTATGTGGATACGTCAATCAACTGGACCCCGGGTACGGGTAATCAATTCGTACCGGGTTACAGCTACAACGCCCCCAGCAAAACAGACGGGTTCAACCTGAATTCAGTCAAGATTACCTTGGCGAAGGCTGAAGATGAAACCGAATGGGCATCCGGCTATGATGTGGACGTCTTCGCGGGCCCGGATTCCGGCACCCTCGGAACGACCGGCAGCGGAATCGGTGCCAACCTCAAGCAGGCCTATGTCACCTTGCGCACGCCCATCGGCACCGGCATCGACTGGAAACTCGGCTTGTGGGACACCATCATCGGCTACGAATCAACCGAAGATCCCAATAACCCGAACTACACCCGCTCATACGGTTACACCATCGAACCGACGTCTCACACCGGTTTGAATGCCACCTACAAAATCAGTGACGCCGCGAGTGTCACGCTCGGCGTCGCCAATACCTCGATGCCGGCCGTTGTCAACAACCGGGCAAATGCTCCGGGTGGCGGCCTCTTCGCCGAGTCGTACAAAACCTACATGGGCGCCCTGTCCCTGACCGCTCCGACCAACTGGGGCTTCCTGTCCGGATCCAGCGGTTACGTGGGCTTCATCAACGGTTTCGATGGCGGCACGGGCGAGACGGCGCAAAATCTGTATGTCGGCTCGACCCTCAACACTCCAATGAGCGAACTGAAAGTGGGATTGTCGTACGACTACTTCTACTCCAAGCAGGGCTATTTGGGTGCGTTCGGCACAGGAGTGACCGATCATCCGCAATCATGGGCCAATGCGATTGACTTCTACAGCACGTACCAGGCAACGGATAAGTTGAGCTTCAACTCCCGTGCCGAGTATTTCTGGCAGAGCACTCTGAACGGCCCGGTGGGCGCGGGCGGAAATGGCGGGGCGAACAAGGTCTTCGCGCTGACCGAAACCATCGAGTACGACTTGTGGAAGAACGTCATGAGCCGTGTCGAACTGCGCTGGGACCACCAGGCTGGTACTCCTGAAGGCGGCATCACCACTGGCAACTACAATGGTGTCTATGGCGGTTACGCCCAGGGCGGAGCCAACGCTCCGGCCAACGGCGTTGCCGGTGCCAAGCACAACGATTACCAGATCATGGCGAACATCATCTACAAGTTCTAAGCTGATTTGAAATCATCAAACCCCTTCCGGGAAACCGGAAGGGGTTTTTCATTTTCAGCGGATTGCGCCAACCAACAGGCAAAGCAACATTCGATACAAAACGGCGCTGGAATTGCGCCGGAAGACTCATTGCTGCGGCAGGGATCGCCGCCTCCTGCTCCTGTTGGGAATCAGTTTGCTTTTTCCGGCACGGGCTGCGCGGAGCGGTTCCACGGAGCCCAGGTAAATAACGCGCAAACCGCAAGATACAGCGTGCTGAACACGCCAAGCGTTTCAACCACCGTTTTGAAGGAATCGTGATAATGCTGCAATGCGAACCAGTATCCCACGGCCACGGCAGCCAGGACGGGCACCACCTTGAATCGCGAGTGTGCCAGCAGATTATTCAGCAGCACATTTCCCACCGCCAATGGCACCATCGCCCAGGAGAACAGCGGCATCAGCGGCACAATCGAAACGTATTCGGCCTTCGAACCAAGTTTGATTACCAGTGACGAAACCAGGGTCAGGCCGATGGCAGCCATCCCGG
>DATMLG010000523.1:0-5047 GCA_035570675.1 Verrucomicrobiia bacterium
GTCAACAGGTTCTATCTTGGACTGCTTATCTTGTACGTGGTCGCAGCGATTGCGCTGAGCATTTGGGTGGAGGATGCTTCCGTTTTGCTGGACGCACTTGCCGCGCTGGCAGTCATTTTTGGTTTGTTTGCCCTGGCGACAGTCGTCAATTTCATTTTCCTGGCCCCACTCGTCTGGCTCATGGCCAAGTTCGTAACCGAGAAACCGAAGGGCAGAAATTCAGAAGGCGGGGAGCAGGGGCATTAACAACAAAGACGCAAAGGCACGAAGAAGAAGGGTGGCTACATGCATCATAATTCGGCCCGCGTCCACCAGACCTTGCGCGTCACGCCCGCGATGAAAAGCAGGCATCGCAGACCATGTTTGGAGCTTGGAAGAAATCGTAAATCTGATAACCCAATGGGCTTGTGCACTCTTTGTTCGACATCTTCCTAAACTTGTTTGAGCTTGCCTTAATGATCGCAACGGCCTTTGTTGCCCCACTCAAGGTGCCCGGCCGATGGATTTGGTATTTCGTTTACACCGGCGTATCAGGAATCACATGGTTCGTGTTCGCTGTGGCTACAATGTTCTGGTGGCCAGAGCCGGGCTTCGGCGTTATTTTGCTCGGATTCCTTTCTTGGCTTATTGGAACAGCTGTTTTTATAGCCGCTCTCAGAGCCCGTTCAAAGTAGCCGATTGGCCGCCGGTTCTTCTTTTTCGCGACTTCAGACTGTACGATTACCGAAGGGCAAAACGATTTGACAGTGCAGAGGGTTGTGCTACGGTTGTCGGCGTCGGTGGTTGGGATGGTTGAGGGTTGAGAGCGGGTGAGTTGAGGATAGGGACGGAAAGAGGAGGCGATCTGATTAATTAAATCGGGTCGGAACAGACAATCTAAAAAATGATGAAATGCATATTTCATTGGCGCGAGGCTTTGGGCTCGGGGTGCCGAGGCGGCACGCTGGATCCTGATAAGGGACCATCGAGGCAAGGCGTAGCCTCCAAACGGGCGACGGCAGTCACGGGTCGAAAGACCGGCCCAAGGCGGATGTGTCGTTGCAAGTATATGATTTCTCGCCGGTTATCGCCATTCTTTGTATTTTTCAGCCCATTTCTCAGCCACAAGGGTTTGATTTCTCGCCGGTTACAACAAAACACCCGGAAAAATAAATTCGTGGACAGTAAATGAAATGCGAAGTCAACAGCCAATTAAAAAGGCAAAATTCAAAATGAAAAATGAAGGAAGGGTCAGAGACTCGTTACCTCGTCTCCTACCATTTCAAGGGCCGGCTTGGCGGAGGGGAAATGGTACACGATCCGCCTACGCCGGGCTACGGCGCGAGGAGGGCTTTGGCGGGTAACGGACGGTAAAACACAATAAAACACGATAGTTGCGGATAATATTTTTTTGCAGGTGCCAGCGCACGGCCAGTCCTTCCGGACGGGCACAAGGCCTGCACTCAAGGCGGGCCAATAAAAAATGCAAAATTCAAAATGCAAAATGAAACCCCATCGGAGTGCGGAAGCGATCGTAAACAGATTTATGCGGAGGGAACGGCAATGCGGAGGGGAAATCCGAACGATAGCGACGGATAAAGACGGGTATCGACGCCTGATATTTTTTGTTCTTTGGCATTCCAAGGCAAGGGCGGGGCAGGGGGCCCGGGGTGTTGGGCGGGCTGCGGGAATTTCTGGTTTTTGGGGAGCGGATGATTATAATGGGGAACAGATGGCGGCTCCCGTAGCTCAAATGGATAGAGCAGCGGTTTCCTAAACCGTTGATTCCAGTTCAATTCTGGACGGGAGTACCAGTCGGAACTCATTCTGGATCAACAGCAAGGGGCACGCATCGGGCGCATCACGCAGGCGTGAATAGCGGCACGAGTTTTGCAGTCAAACAATCATGCATGAGCCGGTCACATTGAAGGTAACGGGGAGCAGCAGCGCAGGCTCATTAGTATTGCACGCATCGGCGGCGGGAAATGTTTCGGGATTATGAAGGCCAGTTCTTGGTTAAATTGGAAGACGACGCTCTTGGCGGCCTGTGTTCCGTTCGTGGCCGCGTGGCTCCATGGCGCCTCTTCCAATGCCAGCGGCGGGGACATGGCTTCGGTTGATGTTCCATCGGAAACAATGGCTGCCGCCAGCGCGGACACTTCCATTTCTTCCAGCACGAATTTCAACAATGCAACCGCAACTGACGCAACGCAGGGTCCGCCGTCGCCGATGCCCGCGCCGGCCGGAATGAAACTTTACGGCGGCACGCAAGAGGTGGTGAAGCTGGCGCAGGCAGGTGTTGGCGATGATGTGATCCTGGCGTACATCACGAATGCGAATGTGCGGTTCGGGGTGAATTCGGATCAAATCATTTATTTGAATGACCTGGGGGTTTCGGGAACGGTGGTGACGGCGATGATGCAGCATGACGCCGCGGCGAATGCAGCGGCTGCAGCGACGCCTCCACCGGCTATGACGGCATCCGCGCCTGCGCCCGCGCCGGGATTGGATTACGCGAATCCGCCGATGCCACCAACGAGTGACAACGGCATGGCCAATCCTCCACCGGACGGCGGAGATTATGCGGCTCCTTATCCCGACGACGGTTCAGGCGACGGCACGGTGGCGGATGACACGGGTTATTTCTACAATCCGCTCCAGCCGTACGGGAGCTGGATTTATGTGCTGGGATACGGGATGTGCTGGCAGCCGACGGTTTGTTTGCGAGACCACGCGTGGCGGCCGTATTGCGACCGGGGCCGGTGGCTTTACTCGGATTGCGGATGGTACTGGCAATCGGATTATTCGTGGGGCTGGGCGGCGTTTCATTATGGCCGGTGGTTTTGTGACAATCAGCGCGGGTGGATGTGGCGTCCGGACCGGGTCTGGGGGCCGTCGTGGGTGGCATGGCGTCAGTCGAACGAGCATTGCGGCTGGGCGCCGCTGCCGCCAGCGGCGGTGTTCGTGCCGGGGGCGGGATTCCGGTTCCATAATCAGGTGGTGGGCGCGAGTTTTGATTTTGGACTGCCGGCGGGGTTGTTCATGTTCATCCCGATTGAACGGTTTGGAGATTATGCGCCGAGCCGTTACGTGGCCGACCGCTCGCAGGCGGGAAGAATTTTCAGCGAGTCACGGACATTGAACAGTGTTGCCTTTTGGAATCAGCGCGTGGCCAACCTGGGAATGGATCCGCGGCTGGTGGACGAGCGGGCCGGGGTCCGGATGCGGCGCGCGGTGATTCAGGAAGTCCAGGGGACGGACGCGAACGGGCGGGTGCAGCCGGACCGGCTGGGAAGGCGCGAAGGTTCGCTGGTGATTTACCGTCCGCAATTGCCGTCGCCGCCGATCCAGCACGGGACCGGGACGCCGAGACAGAACAACGTTACGCCGGTTGCAGGCGGGGCGAGAACTTCCTTGAATGCGCCGCCCGTGATACCGGCAAGAACGGCGACGGTTTTGGGGAGGGACGGAGTTCCGTCAGCGCTGCCAGCGACGGGAGCGGAGGGCGCCTCGCATGTGCAGGTGTATTATGTAACGCACCAGCCGCCGAACCCGGCCGGGACATATCCGCCGAATTCGATGGTATTGGAAGGCCGGCGAAATGTGACGAATCCGCAATGGAATTCGACTCCGAGCCAGACGCCTTCCGGAACGCAGAATTATTATTACCGGACGGGTTCCTCAGCCAGTTACGCGGTAACGCCGGGCGCGGCCGGCCGGGAGGAATCGCCATCGGCGCATTCATCACAGGCGACGGGCAGCGGGTCAACCACCGGATATCAGCAATACGGGAATCCCTATTATCGCACGCCGGTGGTGGCGGTGGCCACGCCGGGTCCGGGGGCAACGTATGCGCCACCGGGTTACAACAATTATCGCCAATCAGGATACAGCCAGGCGTCGGCCCAGGAATCGTCGTATCGCCCGGAGCCGCAACCGCGGGAGAATTATTCGCCGCCACAGCCCCGGGAAAATTACTCCGCGCCCGCGCCGCAGCAGAGCTACTCCGCCCCGGCGCAGTCGTCATCGCATTCCTCGTCGTATTCGCAACAGTCATCGGGGTCTTCTTCATCTTCGTCATCATCGTCGAGTTCTTCGCGCGGAAGGTAGCGCGGGGAGGGGTGAGTGACATTGGGCTTTCAACGGGATTTATTTCTGCCATACTGCCAGGATGTTTCCGACCCAAAATTTGCATGTTAAAGAAGTGGTGCGGCTCTCGCCGCCACGCGCGGTGAAGTCGGCATTGCCGATGACGGAGGCGACGAACGCGACGGTGGTGCAGGGGCGGGAAACCATCCGGGCGATCCTGGAACAGCGGGATCCGCGGTTGCTGGTGGTGGTGGGGCCGTGTTCGATTCATGACGTGAAGGGCGCGCTGGAATACGCCGGGAAGCTGAGCGTTTTGCGCAAGGAACTGGGGGATGAACTGGAGATTGTAATGCGGGTTTATTTTGAGAAGCCCCGCACGACCGTCGGCTGGAAGGGGTTGATCAATGATCCGCACCTGGACAACTCGCATGACATCGAAGCGGGATTGAACAAGGCGCGGCAACTGTTGCTGGACATCAATGCGATGGGACTGCCGGCGGCGACAGAGTTTCTCGATCCGATCATTCCGCAATACATCTCGGACCTGGTGACATGGGCGGCGGTCGGCGCGCGGACAACGGAATCGCAGACGCACCGGGAGATGGCGAGCGGTCTTTCCATGCCGGTGGGCTTCAAGAATGCGACGGACGGGAGCCTGCAAATCGCAATTGACGCGATGGGCGCGGCGATGCGGCCGCACAGTTTTCTGGGGATTGACCAGGACGGGATCACGAGCATCGTGCGGACGACGGGCAATCCGACCGGGCACGTGGTGTTGCGCGGCGGCCGGTCGCAGTCGAATTATGATGCGACGAGCATCCGCGAGGCGGAGGCGAAGCTGGTCCAAGCGGGCCTGCCGGCGGTGCTGATGGTGGATTGCAGCCATGCGAATTCGGCCAAGCAACATGCGCGGCAGGAGGAAGTGTGGCACGATGTTGTGGAACAACGCGCGGGCGGGACGTGTTCGCTCATCGGGTTG
>DATMLG010000524.1:0-4762 GCA_035570675.1 Verrucomicrobiia bacterium
TGCCTCGGCCACATCCACGGAAACCTTCACCTCGTGCCGTCCGCCGCCGGTGATGATCCCCGCCACGGGACTCACGTCCCCAAAATCCCGCCCGAACGCGATGGTGATGTGTTCCTCCGCCGGTTCAATGTTGTTCGTCGGGTCAAAATCCCGCCAGCCCGAGACCGGGCAAAAAACCGAGAACCACGCGTGCGAGGCGTCTGCGCCCACCAGCCGTTCCTTGCCCTCCGGCGCGCGTGTCCGTAAATAACCGCTCACGTAACGCGCTGGCAGCCCGAGCGACCGCAGGCACGCGATGCCCAGATGCGCAAAATCCTGGCAGACGCCCCGGCGCGTCTTCATCACTTCCTCCAGTTGTGTCGCCACGGTGGTGGCCTTCGGGTCGTACTTGAAATCCTGGTATATCCGCCGCGTCAGGTCCCGCACGCCGGTCAGCACCGGTGCGTCCTTTGGAAAACTTTCCTGCGCGTAGTCGAACAAGTCAAATGAGGCCCGCACCTGCGGCGAATCAAACACAAATTGATACGGTTCGACCACCTCCGGCGAAACCGGGTCGCGGAACAATTGCGCGGCATCGCCCCACGGCGTCGGGGATTCCGGCGCGGCCGTCTTCGCCGCCAGCACGGAAACGCGGCTCGTGCTGGTGATTTCCAGGTGCCGGTGCGCCTCCTGGATGCTGAAAAAACGGAGCTGGTTGCCGAAATAATCCGTCCGTTCCTTCCGCAACGCGGGCGCGGGCGTTATTCGCATCTCGAACGCCACCCGCTCCTGCACCGCCGTCACGCGCGGCTCCAGCCGGGCCACGTGATGCGACACCGTTACCGGCGCGGAGTAATCGTAAAGCGTGCGATGGACGATGCGGTAGTTCACAGGGTGTTGTCGCGGCCCGTGCGCGAAATGGCCGAGTGCGCAAAATAACTCGCCGCGATGGCGTCCGACAGCCGCGGCAAATCTCGCAACGTCTGCTGCATGGCTTCGCCGACGCGCCCGGCGTCCCCCGGAGCGCCCGCGCCTGCCAGCTCTCGCATGTCCGCCAGCTTCAAACGGGCCTGGCATTCAATCAGGATTCCCTGCGCGGATCCCGAGGTCGGGACTTCGCGTTCCTGCGGCAGATGCTCGAAATGTTGCACCAGTTGATTGATTTGAAACAGCACCGACCGCGGATTTTTGTCATCCAGCAAGACCAGATCGAACACCGCCGAAATGTGCGGCAGCAGACTATAACGCGAGCGGTAGGTGATGGAACTGTCCGCCACTTCCAAAATGGCTTCAAGCAGGCTCGGGTTGCTGGCGTCCGGCGAATGCAACGCGGAATCCAGCAGCGTGCAGAGATAAATTGCGCGCTCGATGCGCAATCCCATGTCAATGAAACGCCACGCCTGCGCGCGCGTCATGTTTTCGCGGGCCAGCCCGTGAAACGCCGCCAGGCTGAGCAGGGTTTCGTTCAACACCGCCACCGCGTCGCCGGCCAGCACGACGGGATTTCGCGCGGACGCCGCCAGCCGGTCGTTGAGCTGACTGATGACGCGCCACATGTCATTGGACGTGCGGTCGCGCACATGGATGGCGAGTTGAAAAAGATGTTCCACCGTGCTGCGCAGGCTGCCCGGCCGGGCCGGATCAAAAATGGCCGCGAACAATTCCGCCTCGAACGCCTCCGGATTCTGTTGCACTTCCGGCTTCTCCATCACGCCCGGCAACTGGCCCTGTATCTCAAGACTTTGCAGCAGCGGCGCAATCAGCGGCATCGCCCCGCTGTTGCGCTCCGGGCTGAAACGTTGCAGGGCGCTCCGCAGAAAACGCGACGTGGCATCGGCCCGCTCGCAATAGCGCCCCAGCCAGAAAAAGTTGTCCGCCAGCCGGCTGGGCAGGTTGTTGCCCGTGCGGCGCAGTTCAATGTTCTGGCCCGAGCGATGCAGCAGCGTCGTTTCCTCCACCGGTATCTCGGAAATCACCCACGTGTCCTTGCTGCCGCCGCCGCGTTGCATGGATATGAACCGCCCGCCCGCCTCGGGCGACACGCGCGTTAGCCCGCCGGGCATCGCGCGGAAGCCGTCCCCCGTCTGCACGAGATAGGCGCGCAGGCCCACCGGCCGCGCCACCAGTCCCTTGCCGTCCCACGATGGCGCGCTCGAATACTGCACCCGTTCCTGGGCCACAAACAGGTCAGGGTCAAATTCAATGTGCCGCCGCAGGTCGTCGCGCTCCTTCGCGGACAGCGGCCGGTCCGGATCCAGTTCCCGCATGCGCATGCGAAACGCCGGTTTCACAATCAACCGGTCGAGGTGTTCCAGCACGTATTCGCGCGCGGATTTCTGCCCGCACCACCACGTCGCCACGGAGGGCAGGCTCAATTCCTCGCCGAGCAACTGCCGGCACAACCCCGGCAGAAACGCCATGAACGCCGGGCTTTGCAGCAGTCCGCAGCCCAGCGCGTTCGCCACCGTCACGTTGCCCGCGCGCACCGCCTCCACCAGCCCGGGCACGCCCAGCATCGAATCGTTCCGCAACTCCAGCGGATCGCAGAAATCATCATCCACCCGCCGCAAAATCACATCTACGCGCTCCAGCCCGCTCAGCGTCTTCAGGAAAACATGGTCGTCGCGCACCGTCAGGTCCTGCCCTTCCACGAGCATGTAACCGAGATAACGCGCGAGGTAGGTCTGCTCGAAATAGGTCTCATTATGCGGGCCGGGCGTGAGCACCACGACGCGCGGCTCGCCGGACGGACGCGCCGCCAGCCGGGAAAGCGCGCCCCTCACATCGCGGAAAAACCCGGCGAAACGGTTGACCCGGTTGTCGGCGAACGCTTCCGGCAGTGTGCGCGAAGTGACCAGCCGGTTCGCCAGCGCGTAACCCGCGCCCGTGGGAATCTGGCTGCGGTCGGATATCACCCACCAGCGGCCGTCCGGCGAACGCGCGAGGTCCGCCGCGTAGAAATTCAGAAACACGTCCTTTGGCACGGGCACGCCGTGGCAGGGACGCAGAAAATCGGGCTGCGCAAAGACGAGCGCGGGCGAGAGCGAGCCGGACCGGATCAATTCCTGCCCGCCGTAACAATCACACAGGATGTAGTTGAGCAGCGTCGCCCGCTGCACCAGCGCGGCTTCGAGCGCGGCCCATTCATCCGGAGCAATGACAAACGGAATGGGATCCAGTTGCCAGGGCCGTTCGGCGCCGCGCGCGTCGCCATAGACGTTGTAAACAATGCCCTGCTCGTGAACGAGCCGCCGGCAGTTGTCCGAGCGCCGCTTGATTTCCGTCTCACCCAGCGTCTCCAGGGATTGGATCAAATTCGCGTAATGCGGCCGGATCTCGCCGTCCTCCCCGAGCAATTCGTCAAAAGCCCCCGGGGTCCGCTGGTATCCGGCCAGCAGTCCTTTCGGCAGCTTTTTCTTGGCGCTGGCCGCCTGGTTGCTCATTTTATGTCAGGGAGTTTGTAACCGATGACCGGCGCGCTGGCCAGCCCCGAATCACGCGTCAGACGTTTCGCAAGTCCAGCGTGAAGGGAAATTCCGGATTGCGCTCCGGCGCGCGCGGCCGCATCGGGCCCGGTGTATGACCAATGCGGAAGAAACGCGAGAGCCGCCGGCTCTCCGCCTCGTAACTGTTCACCGGGAACGAGTCGTAGCTCAGGCCGCCCGCATGCGCGACGTGATAGGTGCAGCCGCCGATGCTTCTCTTGTTCCACATGTCCACCACATCAAATACCAGCGGCGCGTGCGAACCGATGTTCGGCTGCAGGCAATTGGGCGGCTGCCACGCCCGATACCGCACTCCGGCCACGGCCTCGCCATTCGTGCCGGTCGGATGCAACGGCACCAGATGACCGTTGCATGCGACCGCAAAACGGTCGCCGGTGAGGCCGCGTGCCATCACCTGCAGGCGTTCCAGCGAACTGTCCACGTAACGCACCGTCCCGCCCGCGCCGGGTTCCTCTCCCAGCACATGCCACGGTTCCAACGCCGTGCGCAATTCAACCGTCAAATCGCGCTGCGCCAAATCGCCGATGCGCGGAAAGCGAAACTCGAAATGCGGCGCGAACCAGTCAAATTCAAACGGATAACCCGCCTCGCGCAGGTCGCCGATGACATCCTTCAAATCCGTCTCGCAAAAATGCGGCAGCATCCAGCGGTCATGAATGTCCGTGCCCCAGCGGACCAGACTGTTCGTGTACGGCTGCTCCCAGAATTTCGCGACCAGCCCCCGCAACAGCAGGTGCTGCGCGAGGCTCATGCGGGCATGGGGCGGCATTTCGAACGCCCGCATTTCCACCAAGCCCAGCCGGGCGCCGGCGCTGTCCGGCGCATAGAGCTTGTCGATGCTGAATTCGGAGCGATGCGTGTTGCCGCTCGCGTCAATGAGCAGATTGCGGAACAGGCGGTCCACCAGCCACGGCGGAATCCATTTGTCAGCGCCGGGCACCTGTTTGAAGGCGACTTCGAGTTCATACAGCGAATCGTTGCGGGCCTCGTCGATGCGCGGCGCCTGGCTCGTGGGTCCGATGAACAGGCCTGAGAACAGATAGGACAGGGCAGGGTGGTTCTGCCAGTAATTGACCAGGCTGCGCAGCAGGTCCGGCCGGCGCAGGAACGGGCTGTCGCCCGCCGTCGCGCCGCCGACGACGATATGGTTGCCGCCGCCTGTGCCGACATGGCGGCCGTCGATCATGAATTTCTCGCTGCCCAGATGGCTGAGCCGGGCCTCGGCATAGAGGTCCTGGGTGTTGCGCGACAGCTCGTCCCAGCTGGCGGCGGGATGG
>DATMLG010000525.1:0-3494 GCA_035570675.1 Verrucomicrobiia bacterium
TGGTAATTGCCAATTTCATTGGCGGCATAGAGGAAGTGCTGGCGCGGATCCGTGGCGAGGAAAGTGGGATTGACAGTGGTGGCGGCGAGTTCCGGTTCGGTCAATTTGCCGGCGGCATCCATGCGCGAGACGTAGATGCCCTTGCTTTTGGCGCCAGTATAAGTACCGAAATAAACCCAATACTCGCGGCTGCCGGCCGCTGACGCCCGGCGAGGAGCAATCAAACCGGTCACAAGGAGTGCCAAAAGCAAATAAAGCCCGCGAGGCAGGAGAGTGTTCATGTTTGAATGAAACAGCATCCGCGCGGCGGCTGACAATCCTTAATTCGCAAAACTTCGATTTCCGAATCACTTTACCCGTTGCGTTTGGTGAAAAGGTGTTGCACGTTGTCTGAGTATGTTGATTCGTTCAAGTGCGCCAAGAAGCATTGAGCAGCAGGTTGAATTTTTCCCGCAGAGCGAACCATCATTTTCGCATTTTAACGTTTTCCCCACGGCGCTCCGGCCATGACCTCGCCGCCGCCCATTCAGTTTGGCATCGAGACGGAGATTGGCATCACCTGCGATCATGACCAGACGCCGGATGTGGTGGCGGAATCCATGGCGCTGGTGCGGAGCGTGATTGAGCCGGGGGTGTTCATGCGCTGGGATTACGGCAGCGAGGATCCGCACGCGGACATGCGCGGTTTCCGGGTGCGGGAACTGCGCCAGGACACGGACGAGGCGAATTTTTACACGGAAGACCAGGAACGGAAGCTGAGCTACGTGGAAATCAAGAGCGACCTGGTGCTGGGGAACGGCGCGCGGTTTTACAACGACCATGCCCACCCGGAGTATTGCACGCCGGAATGCAGCACGTTGGATGAACTGGCCGCGCAGGACCGCGCGGGTGAACGCATCCTGATGGCCTGCGCGCAGCAGTTGAAGAAACAGCGCGGTCATGGCGTGCGGCTTTACAAGAACAACACGGATTTCTTCGGGCACAGCTACGGTTGTCATGAGAACTACCTGCTGCCGCGTTCGCTGCCGTGGGAACAACTCGCGCAGGGCGTCCAGGCCTTTCTGGTGACGCGGCAGATTTACGCGGGCGCCGGCAAGTTCGCCATCGAAGCCGAGGACCGCTTTCTGTCGCCTGGTTTTCAAATTGCGCAGCGCAGCGATTTTTTCAGCGAACTGCAGAGCGTGGATACCATGCAGCGGCGGCCGCTGGTGAATACCCGCGACGAACCGCACGCCAATCCCCGCCTTTACCGCCGGTTCCACGTCATCATCGGGGACGCCAACATGTCACCGTTTGCCACGCGGCTGAAGATCGGGACGACGGCGCTGGTACTGGAGGCGTTGTCGCGCGATCCCAGCCGGGTATGGCCGCAACTGGCCGAACCCCTGGCGGCATTGCCGGCCATCTCGCGGGATCCAAGTTTCCGCTGGGAAGTAAAACTGACCGGACGCAAGCCTTCGACGGCGCTAGCGATCCAGCGTGAATACCTAGCAGCAGTAAAGGCAGTGTGTGATTTGTCATTACCTGAAAAGGCGGCACTGGTGGAGGCCTGGGAGACGGTGCTGGGGGATTTGGAGACGGACGTGATACGGTGTCGCAACCGGCTGGATTGGGTGGCAAAAATGTGCCTGGTAAGGGAATTTCAGGCCTCACAAAAGCTGGGGCCGGAGGATCCGTGGCTGCAAAGCCTGGATTTGGAGTATCACCGGCTCGACCTGGCGGAAGGGTTATACTACGGATTGGAACAATCGGGGGCGATGGTGGGGGTGCCGGATGAAAATGCCGTCCGGCGGGCGGTGGGGGAGCCGCCGCACACCACCCGGGCCTATGTGCGGGGGAAATGCGTGCAAAAGTTCCCGGCGGCGGTGGAATCGGCGCAATGGGACCATATCACCTTGCAGAGCGGCGGGGAGTTGATAAAGATTTCCCTGATGGACTTGTTCGCGCCGGAGGAGATACTGCGGCAGGGCCGGATGATTGAAGCTGCAAAATCGCCGGAGGATTTGCGAATATTGAAATCGGTGTCATAATAGTGCAGTGATTTAACGAGAGTTATGCCAGACCAAGCACAAAAGACGCGACCGATGGGGTCCGGGCCGGGTGGCGGTGGCGGCGAGGGTCCCAACTCGCCGAAGGTGGAGAAGCCGAACACGGACGAACTCCTCAAACGCATGCGCAAGGTGGATCCCGACCAGGCCAAGCGCTACCGTCAGCGCACCGGGCAATGAGCAGCGAACTGCCGATGGCAGGCGACTTCCTGTCCCTGCTCACTGCGCAGAAGCTGGCGCCCTGGCGCGGGTACGTTTCCGCCGCCGCGCCCGCGCAAACGCAGGCGACGACGGTGTTCGCCTTTCATTTCGCCGACGGCGTGTTGATGGCGGGCGACCGCCGCGCGACCGCCGGCAATGTCATTGTCACCGACCGGGTGGACAAGGTCATCGAGATTGACGCGACATCGCTGCTCGCCATTGCCGGCGTGCCGGCCACGGCCTTCGAGATGGCGCGCATCCTCCAGACTTCCTTTGAGTATTATCGCCGCAGCCAGTTGCAACCATTGAGCCTTTCGGCCAAGGTGCGGGCACTGGCGCGTTTGTTGCGGGAAAATCTGCCCATGACCATGCAGGGCGTCGGGGTGGTCGCGCCGTTGTTCGCAGGACTGGAGCAATCGGTCACGCCGCCGCGGCCGCAGATTTATTTTTACGATCCGCTGGGCGCGCAATTTCAATCCGTGACCCACGTGGCGTCCGGCTCAGGATCGGGGACGATTCGGAGCATCCTGAGTTTCCAAGAGCATTATGGGAGTCCGAAGCCGTCGGAAATGGATTTGCGCCAGGCGGTGAAATTTGCGCTGCGCCTGTTGATGGTGGCGTCCGAGTTTGACTCGGCGACGGGCGGGGTGAACCCGGCGACGCAAACGTATGCGACCATCCGGGTGTTGCGCAGCACGGGCGTGGAAGCGGTGACGGACGCGCAGCAATCGGAATATTTAAAGGGCTAGAAGCTAGACCGGCATGAATGAAGAACCGTATCGGTGGCTGGAGGCGGTATCAAACCGCCGCGAATACGTTCGCGAGCAATTGAAGGGCGGCTCGCCCGCGATGGCGGCCAGCTTGCCGGACGGCATCCTGGTGCTCGGCGTCGGCGGCGGACAATCGAAAGTCTTTGAATTGTTCGATCGCCATGCGCTGGCGGGGCTGGGGCATCCGGCAGACATCGAAAAAATCCGGCAGGCGGCGATTGACGCGGCACACACGGAGGCGTTTACGCGCGCGCCGGAGGATGTAAGCCTGCGCCGGCTGGTCAGCTTCGGGCTAAGCCCGCAATTGAAGACGAATTTTGAGCAAATCTATGCGGCGCCGTTCCTGGTGGAATTGTTGCTGGCGGAAATTGGTTCGGAGCCGTCCAAAGACTTGTTGTTGCGGCTGCATTTCGACGGGGCGTTTCAATTTCAAAACGGCGGCGTGATGATCGCGGCGAGCCAGCCCGAGGTGGAA
>DATMLG010000526.1:0-5483 GCA_035570675.1 Verrucomicrobiia bacterium
GAGAAGGAAAGATGGTTCATGTGGATGATATTAATTGAGAATATTGCGGATGACAATGTTCGTGCGCGGACGAATGGGAGCTAATCCTTTTGCCCGGCCAGCTTGATCGGCCCATCGAGTTCGATTTTGACGACGGTGGCATCGGGATCCATTGCGTTTTCGGGAACATCAATGATAAGCATGCCGGGCTGATTGGCCCAGAGCGCCTTCATGAAGCCGTGAAATTTTAATTCATGACCGCCGACGACGCTGACGCGTTTGATGTCGTTGCGGATGCCCTTCACGTACAAGCCATCCGCCGGATGGTCATAGCAAACGAGGTAGAGAACGGTGCGGTCCTTGTTCAGCAGGCTGGGGCCGTAATAATAATCCTTGGGGATGCCGGCGATGGTGCCGTAGAGGGCCTCGGCGTGCTTGTGGGTCCAGCGGCCGAGGCCGAGAAGAACTTTTTCGTCTTCCGGCGTGATGGTGCCATCATTTTTGGGGCCGATGTCGAGGAGGAGGTTGCCACCCTGCGAGGCGCATTCGGTCAGGAGGCGGACGCATTGCCGGACGGATTTGAAATTGTGGTCGCGCTTCTGGTATCCCCAGGAATCGTTGACGGTCATGCAAAGTTCCCAGGGACCTTTCGGCGCAAAGACCGGGAGAGCCTGCTCGGGAGTTTGATAATCGCCGTACCCCTGCATGCGGCTGTTCAGGATGACGCCGGGGTCCCACTGCTTGAGTTTTGCGCGGAGTTCGGCCATTTTCCACTGCTCGGCAGTGCGTTCCCAGTCGCCGTCAAACCAGAGCAGGTCGGGGTGGAAGCGGTCGCAGATTTCCTTGAGCTGGGCGTCGTGGAAGGCGAGAAACCGGTCCCAAGCCTCGGGGTTCTCGGGGCCTTGCGGGTAGGAGAAGCGGTTGGTCCGGGCGTCCTTGGAAACACCGGCTGCATTGAGTACGCTGGCGTAGTCCGGGTGCGACCAGTCCAGGTGCGAGAAATACAAGCCAACCTTCAGGCCGTTCTTGCGGAGGGCGTCACAGTAGGGACCGACGAGATCGCGGCCGGCCGGGGAAGCGTCCTTGGCGTTGAGCTTGCTTTGCGCGGTGTCCCAGAGGGCGAAGCCATCGTGATGTTTGGAAGTGAGGACGGCATAGCGGGCGCCGGCGGCCTTGAAGAGTTCGGCCCAATGCTCGGGATCGTAATGGGCGGCGGTAAAAGTTTTGGCCTGGGCGATGTATTTTTCGTAAGTCGTGTCGCCGTTATGAAATGCCCAAGACTCGCTGCCGTTGCCTTCGGAATACACGCCCCAATGGATGAAAATGCCGAGCCGGGCATCGGTGAACCAGGTCATGTCCGGTTTGTCCGTGAGAACCGGGGGCTGGGTGTCATCTGCCGCCAGGAGAGCAGTAATGGAGGATATTGCGAGTGGAATGGCTAGGACGACGAGGAAAATGCCACGGTTGAACCTGGGGATCATATTGTCGGAGTGTGGTCGTTCCGAAGTCGATTGGGCAAGACGAAATTATTTTGCGGGTGAGAAGCGCAGGATGGTGGCGGACGCGGGAGTGAGGTCAAGGAACACGAGCGGGAAGGGGAGTCTTCGGAAACAGTCGGAAAAGGAAAGGGGCATCACGGGGGCACTGTTAGAGGTGAATGGACGGTGAGGCAAAAGTGGCGTGCTTCGCGTGCAGAGTCGGGCTCGCCCTCACCTTTCTCCAATGGCTTCCCAAGCCCGCCACGAGTCAGGTGCCCAATTTGGGACGTGCGCTTCGCGCAATGTGGTCCCCCGGGAGAGGATATCCGCGACCATATGTCCTGGTATTGGCAGGGCGTTATAGCCTATTCCCGCACCGGGTTATCTGGCGCGATTCCCTGCAAAACCTGACGGGATTCGAGTTAAACATTGGGTGAGGTTGGACGCTTGGTGTCCAACCGGGTGTGGGAGAATGGCGCTGATGGTGTCAGCAGACGCCAGGGAGGTTGAAGGCCGCCAACATGAAAATGACGCGCGAAGGCACAGCACGAAAAGATAAAGGAGCTTGATATGGCAAAAGTAAAGTCGCACGCAAAATGGAACGGGTTGTCGAAGAAGCAGCGCGAGACGCTGGCGGAATGGTTGTTTGAGGAGAAGATGGGCTATACGAAGGCCTGGGAGCGCGCGAAAAAGGAGCTGGGATTCACGGGGTCGCTGTCGAGCCTGCGGCGGTATTACAGTCGAACGGAGGGGGAACGGATGATGGCGGGGTTTGAGGAATCGGCGCGGATGATGGCGTCCGTCAACAACGCGCCGGCGGACGCGGAGTCGCTCCGGAATTCGGGAATGAAGGTGGCGGCGCAGGTGTTTTTTCGGTTGGTGAGGGAAAGACCGGATGAGTTGAAGGCGTGGCTGCCGCTGGCGAGGCTGCTGGCGCAATGCGAGAAGAACGACTCGTGGCGGGCGGTGAAGGACGAGGAGAATGAGATTCGGAAGGCGGCCCTGCAATTTGCGCGGGTGCGATTTCAGTATGATGCGATTGATGCGGGGATGAAGTCGCTGCCGAAATTGATCGCATTGAAGCAGGCGCGGGACAGGGCGGAGATGACGATCTACGACGACAACAAGATGATCAATGATCTGCGACGGAGATTGTTTGGGGACGGCCTTCACGACATGCTGCCGGAGAACGAGGAGGAGGAGGCGAACCCGGAAATCATCAAGCGGCGATGCGAGGAAGGACAGCGCCGTCGGCAGGAGCAATTCGCGCGGGAACATCGGGAACGGATGCGGGAGCAGGCGGAGCAGGCGAAGCCTGCACCCAATGAAAACACGAAGCACAGCGAGGAAAACTCCACAGAAGCGAACGAAGGAAACGAAGATCAGGTAGCGAGCGGGGCAGGGGAGGAAGCAGTCAACGCGGAGCAGATACAAGAGCGAAATAATCCCAAGCAGGGTGAGGCGGAGAATGTTTTTGTGGACGAGCCGAGGAAGTTGTCGGCGGAGGAGAGGCAGCGGGAGTATGAGGAGTTGATGCGGCGGGCGCGCGGACATGGGAGGTAGGAAGGGTTGAACCACGAAGAAACCAAGGAACCAAGGCAGATTGCCGCAAGAGAACGCAGAGAGCACAGACTCGGCGTCCGGAATGCGCAGGAATGGAGAAGTTTGGCCACAGACCTGCCGCGACGGGCGCGAGCACGGCGGGTGGCACGGATTTCACGGAAGGGGAAGGGGAGGAATAATATTAGGTGAAGGTTTAAGATGCGCATGGATGTTCAGATGCTGCGATACGCCGGGTCGGAGACCGGCGCTCCAGTTATTGGAGGAGTCAGCCGCGCTCTTACGAGCGCGGCCACGGTGTTGGGCCGGGCACGAAACGTCGGAAAAAGTCGGATTATGTCGGATTATTTCCCTGCTTGCGGGCGGGTGCGGGAAAATGCAATGATGCACGCCCCGCGGGACATGGGTCGACGGGATGCAACACGGCAAATGAAGAAGAAATTAAGATTTGGGCTGCCGAAGGGCAGCTTGCAGGAGGCCACCATCGAAAAGATGGCGAAGGCCGGCTTCAACATTCAGGTGAGCAGCCGGTCGTATATCCCGTATGTGGATGACGAGGAATTGGAGATTCGGCTGATTCGCGCGCAGGAAATCAGCCGGTATGTCGAGCACGGGTATCTGGATTGCGGGATCACTGGTTACGATTGGATCCAGGAAAACGATTCGAAGGTGCATGAAGTCGGAGAATTTCTTTTCAGCAAAGCGACGCGGCAGCCGGCGCGCTGGGTATTGGCGGTGCCGGAGGATTCGCGGGTCCGGACGGTGAAGGATTTGAAGGGCAAGCGGATTGCCACGGAAGTGGTGAATCTGACGCGAAAATATCTGCGCAAACACGGGGTGAAGGCGGAGGTGGAATTTTCGTGGGGCGCTACAGAGTTCAAGGCGCACGAATTGGTGGATGCCATCGTGGAATTGACGGAGACGGGGTCGAGTTTGCGCGCGAACAAGCTGCGCATTGTGGACACGCTGATGTCGTCCACGCCGCGGTTGATTGCCAATCACGCTTCGTGGAAGGACAAGTGGAAGCGGCAGAAGGTGGAGACGCTGGCGTTGCTGCTCAAGGGCGCGTTGGAAGCGGAGGCGAAAGTTGGTTTGAAGATGAACATTCGCGAGGCGAAGCTGGCGAAGTTGTTGCAAGCGCTGCCGGCGTTGCGGAATCCAACGATATCGAGTCTCAGCCAGAAGGGCTGGGTGGCGGTGGAGACGATCATTGATGAACACGTGGTGCGCGAAATCATCCCGCTGCTGAAGGCGGCAGGGGCGGAAGGAATCATTGAATATCCCTTGAACAAGGTGGTATATTGAAGGACGTCACGCAATCTGGTAACAAAAAATTATGGGTTCACTGAAGAAACGCCGGAAATCAAAAATCAACAAGCACAAGCGCCGCAAGCAGCTTCGGGCCAACCGCCACAAGAAGCGCACCTGGCAGAAGTGACGCCCGCGCCCGCTCCGGCGTTCCGGGGGCGTCCGCGTTTTGCCGGCCAAGGCAAGGTTTGAAGCTTTGCAAGCCGCCCCGCCCCAAACAGGCGGGAGCGGTTTGCCGAGGCGTGACGATTATGCGACGCCGGCAAGTTCTGACGGTTGCGCGGGAGCGAGAACGAGGTATTCTAACGCATGGCTCGATTATTCCAACGTGGAGCGATGATTTCCGTCGTGGCTTGCCTGCTGCTGGCGGGCTGTGCGACGGCGCAGAAGCAAGCGACGGAGGCGGACGCGGAGAATCCGGTTGAGGAGCAGAAACAGGCGGAGGCGCATGCGCATTACGCGCAGGGACTGATTTACGAGATGGATGACCAGGGGGACCTGGCGATGGGGGAATTCTCGCAGGCGGCGCTGGCGGATCCGGCCAACGAGGAGCTGGTGCTGAATCTCGCGCGCCGGTATTCGCAGGCGAAGCAGCCGGACAAGGCGTTGGAATTGTTGCGCGCGGCGTCGGAAGTTCCGGGAGCTTCGACGACGGTGTGGTCGCAACTGGCGCTGGCATACGCGCGGCTGGGAAAAAACGTCGAGGCCGAAAAAGCGGCACAGGTGGTCATCAAGCAAGATCCGGCTTCGTTGACCGGTTATCAGGATCTTTTCATCATTAATCTGCAGGAGAACCGTGTGCCGGCAGCATTGAAAGCATTAAACGAGGCCGCGAAGGTTCCGAACGCGGACCCGAAGTTCCTGATTGACCTGGCGGGAATGTACGCGAGCCTGCAAATTGCCGCGCCGGCGGTCAAGGGCGAGGCCGTCAGCAACGGGCTGGCTCTCTTGAAACGCCTGACGCTGCCGGACCCGCCGGACCCGCAGCTCTCCTTGAAGCAGGCGGACGTCTACAATCTGCTGGGGGCCGAGACCAACGCGGCGCAGATTTACCTGCAATTGCTCGACAAATACGGGTCGCTGCCGACGCTGCGGGAGGATCTGCACGGGAAGCTGGCGGAAATCTACCTGCGACAGCACGATTCAAAGAAAGCGGAG
>DATMLG010000527.1:0-8948 GCA_035570675.1 Verrucomicrobiia bacterium
CAAAAGCACCACCATGCGCATCCTTTCCTGCTTCCTGCCCGCCAGCTCCGGCACCGCCCGCGTCGCCGGCTTCGATGTCTTCACCCAGGCGGATGAAGTCCGCCGCCGCATCGGTTACATGCCGGAAAACAACCCGCTGTACCCCGAAATGCGCGTCCGCGAATACCTCAAGTTCCGCGCGCGTCTCAAGGGTCTGAGCCGCAAAAAAACCCGCGAACGGGTGGATATCGTCACCGAACAGTGCGCCCTCGCCAACGTCAGCAAGAAAATCATCGGTACGCTCTCGAAAGGCTACCGGCAGCGCGTGGGATTGGCCGATGCCCTCGTCCATGAACCCGAGCTTATCATTTTGGACGAGCCGACCATCGGCCTGGACCCGAATCAAATCCGTTCCGTGCGCCAGTTGATCCGGAGCCTCGGCGGCGCGCACACCGTCCTCATCTCCACGCACATCCTGCCGGAAGTCGAAATGACCTGCGGCCGCGTCCTCATCCTGCATGAGGGAAAAATCCTGGCCTCGGATACCCTGCAGAAGCTGATGAGCGGCGACGGCCAGATCATCGTGGAGATTGCCGCCACCCAGTCGGAATTGCAGGCGTGCTTCGAGCAATTGCGCGAGATTGAATATTTTGACCTCGTGGCCGTTTCCGGCGGATACATCCGCTGCTCGCTGACGCCCAGCAACGGCCAGGATTTGCGCCCGCAGATTTTTTTGCTGGCGCAGCAACAGGCCTGGCTGGTCCGGGAATTGACGCACACCCATTATTCTCTCGAGGACATTTATCTGCGGCTCACCAAGCCCGACGAGGACGCGGAAGAGGAGGACGAAACCTGATGCAGGCGTATTTGACGCTGACCCGGCGCGAACTGGCCGGTTTTTTTGTCTCCATCGCGGGGTATGTGACCATCGCCGCCGTGGTGCTGCTCATGGGCCAGAGCTTCGTTACCATGCTCGTGCAGCTTCAGGGCGAATCCATCCACGACCCCATCACCCAGCTTTATTATTCCACCCTCTATTTCTGGCTGGTGTTGCTGCTCGCCTGCCCGGTCATCACCATGCGCCTGTTCGCGCTGGAAAAATTCTCCGGCACGTTTGAAACCCTGATGACCGCGCCCATCAGCGACCTGCAGGTGGTGCTGTCCAAGTTCACCGCCGCGATGGTGTTTTACATGCTCATGTGGCTGCCGTCGCTCGCGTGCATCATGGTGCTCCGGCGCTATACGAACCACGTCGAGGTCTTCGACCCCGGGCTGATCGGCAGCACGTTCCTGGGCATTTTCCTGCTGGGGGGCTTGTTCATGTCCCTCGGCTGCTTTGCGTCCGCCCTCACACGCAACCAGATCACCGCCGCCACGATCAGCTTTGCCCTGAGTTTTTCGCTGCTCCTGCTGAGCTTCCTGTCGCACCGCCATCTCGTCAGCACGGGCTGGTTCACGGACGTGATTTCCCAGGTCGCCCTCGTGGACCAGATGAACGACTTCGCCCGCGGCCTGGTGGACACGCGGCACATCGTGTTCTATGTCACGCTCACCTTCTTTTTTCTGTTCCTGACCCTGCGGGTCGTGGAAAGCCGCCGCTGGAAATAACATGGCCCGCATCAATTCCCCAACCAGTTTCTCCGCCGGAAGGCGCTGGGGCATCTTCTTCTCCGTGATGATCTCCATCGCGGCCGTTGCCTCCCTGGTGGTGATGCTCAATTATCTCGGCGCCCGCCATTTCCTGCGCTTCTCCTGGAGCGCCAAGACCAGCCTTCAGCTCTCGCCGCCCACGCTCAGCCTCCTGGATTCCATTACCAACGATGTCAAGGTCACCATCTATTACGACAAGACGGACAGCCTTTATTTCGACATCGCCGACCTGCTGAACGAATACCACCTGGCCAACCCAAGGATCTCCGTCCAGACCGTGGATTACGGCGTGGACACCGCCACCGCGTTCCAGGTCAAGACCAGGTACAATTTGGGCGACAAAAAAGACCTGCTCATTTACGAATGCAACGGCCAGGTTCAGGTCACCTCCGGCGAAATGCTTGCGGATTACACCGCCGAACCGGTGATGGATGACTCCCAACCGGACGCGTCCGGCCAGCCGAAACTGAAGTTTAACAAGCATACCTCGGAATTCGACGGTGAACGCAGGGTGGATGCCGACCTCATCCGTGTGACCGGCCCCCCTTTGAAGGCCTGCTACGTGACGGGGAATGGCGAACCGCCTCTTGAATCTCAAGGCGAGGGCAAGTTTGACTACTCGGCCTTCGGAGACGCCCTGTCCGACACCCATATCAGTACAACCGTAATTTCCCTGGCCGGCAGCAACGCCATTCCGGCCGATTGCAACCTCCTGATCATTGTCAGTCCGCGCCATGAGCTCAGGCCGGAGGAGCTGGACAAGGTCAGCCAATACCTTTCGGACGGCGGACGCTTGCTGGTGCTTTTCAACAATGACCAGGCCCAGCCGGGCAGCACGGGATTGGAATCAATTTTGGCCGGATGGGGAGTCCAGGTCGGGAGGAATTTCGTGACGGATCCCGATAACACCGGGACGGGCGGAATTCTCATGGTCATGAATTTCCAGACCAACCATCCGTGCGTCAGTCCGCTGGTTGGCTCGCGGCTGGTGCTCTCTCCGCCGCGTTCCATCAGCAAGCTCAACATCGCGACGCCCCAGGGCCAGGATCCGCCCAGTGTGGTGCCGCTCGCCTGGACGGGGCCTGCCGCCTATGTTACCAGCGGCGGCAGCCAATATCCGGCGGGTGGCGTGCCGGTGATCGTCGCGGTCGAAAAGAAGAACGTCAAGGGAGTCGTGCAACGCGGCACCACGCGAATCATCGTCACCGGCGATGCCGCGTTTCTGGGCGGGGAAAACATCGAGTTCGAGGCCAACCGCGAGTTTGCCGAACAAGCCGCCCGCTGGCTGCTGGATCAATCGCAATATATGGCGGGAATCGCCCCCCGCAAGGTGATTGAATACAAGGTCACCATGACCCACGCCCAGATGACCAGCATCCGCTGGATTTTCCTGGGGGCGATGCCGGGCGGCATCCTCCTGCTGGGCGGCATCGTCTGGCTGCGCCGGCGGCATTGAACCCCTTTAAACGCATGCGCCGCCATCGCCTGAATATTTCCAAGCCATGAACCCGAAGAATACATGGATGTTGGTGCTGCTGGCGGGCGGCTTGTTCGCGTTCATTTACTTTTTTGAACGGCACATCCAGCCGCCCCCGCCGGTGGTCGCCCGGGTCCTTCCGACCCTGAACGCGGACGAAGTCACCAGCATCGAGATCCTCCCGCGCGACCAGTTCGCCATCCGCGTGGAGCGGATCAATGGCGTCTGGCAGTTGACCAAACCCCTTGCCTATCCTGTTTCCGTCCCGGAGGTTGAGAACTTCCTGAAGTCCCTGGAGGAACTAGCGCCGCAGAGGCGCATTTCCATGGGGGAATTGCAGAACAACAGAAACATCGGCACCAATTTTGGTTTTGACAGGCCGCAGGCCACGATTTTCATCCAGCAGGGCGACGACCAGCGCCAGCTCGAACTGGGCGACGTCACGGCGCCGGGCGACGGCGTCTATGTGCGCGTGGTCGGCGTTGATGGCATTGACATCATCAGCACCGCGTTTGCCGCCAGTGTTCCCACCAACGCCGTCAGTTGGCGGGACACCTCCTTTGTCAACCTGCAGGGCCTGCCGTTTGTGGAACTCGACGTGACCGACGCCGGCGGCCAGCTCAAGTTTCACCGCGACGACCCCGGCAAACCCTGGGGCATCATCTCCCCCATCCAGGCCCGCGCCGACAATGAAACTATCAATCATCTGCTCGACCAGTTGCAAAACCTCGGCGTGCGCCAGTTCGTGCGGGATGACACCAACGCCGACCTCGAGTCTTATGGGCTTGAGCCCGCTCAACTCGTCCTGACCTTCCGGGACAAAAACACCAACCAGCTCCTCTCGCTCCAGTTCGGCAAAAGCGCCGCCAGCGACACCAACCTTGTTTACGCCCGCACCAATTCCTCGAGCACCATCGTGGCGGTGCCGCGCGACGATTTGAGCCTGTGGAGCGCGGGGTCCTCGCGTTTCCGCGATCCGCATCTTTACTCGCTGGCCATTTCCGACCAGCCCGGCGCCCTCGAATGCTACGGGCCGGACGGCCGCACCAATTTCATCGTGAAAATGCTCAATGGCACCCTCATGGTCGTCAATGGTGAGGGACAGGGTTTCCCCGCCGAAACGAACGTGGTCCTTGCCGCCATCCGGGACCTTGTGGAAATGAAAGTCGCCCCGTGGAGCGCGGACCGGTTTGCGGATGACGCCGTGGCGGAACCGGATTTGGCGGGCATGGGACTCTCACCCAACCCGCTCCGCAGATATGTGCTGCGGGCCGCACCCGAGGCCGGCGACGCCTCGCGCATGCTGGCGCAACTTGATTTCGGTTCGCCCAACACCAACAACCCCGGCACCATTTGCGCCCGGCGCAGTGATCTTTCCGAGGATCTCTCCGTGTATGCCATCAACGACACGGACTTCAATCTCCTGCCCTCCCTGGCCGTGCAATTGCGCCGCCACCGCATCTGGGACTTCGACGCCACCATGGTCACCAACCTGCAGATCCAGGCCAACGGACAGACCAGGACATGGGAACACACGAAAAAATACGTCTGGCTGCCCGTGCCTGTCGGCGTCACTGATCAGAACAAGGGAATGTATATGGAAAACCTCGCGGACAACCTCGGCTTGTTGGAGGCGTTGGCCTGGGTGGGCCCGGGCGAGCCGACCGCGGAGTATGGATTCACCGGTAACTCGCTCAAAATCTCCCTTACTGTGACGAAGGAAGGCCAGTCCGCCAACCTCACCGTCACCATCGGCGGGCCTGTGACCGGAGGCAGGGGCGCGTGCTTCGCCTGCACCCCGATGGACAACGGGCAGAACTGGATTTTTGTCCTTTCCGCCAAGGACATGGATGAACTCGTCACCTATCTGCCCACGGATAATTGATTGAAACCGCCGATTCCCTCCATATGCGGCCCGGCAAAATCCAAATGATGAATGGCGGTATCCCGGATGGGCGCGCCGCCGCCCTTCGCGCATCCCCGGGATAAACATGGCCGCGAGCGAAAAGCGCCAGTGGTGGCCGCGCTCCAGCCTTATTTTTCGCAGGGTGCGCATCTGCACCTGGATGTTGCTCTTCTTCATCGTCGCCATTGGCGGCTACCTCAATGAGGTGGGCCTGCCGGATTTTGTAAAACAACCGCTCCTCAACCGTTTGCAGGCGCGAGGATTGGATCTCCAGTTCAGCCGGCTCCGGCTGCGGTGGTATCGCGGCCTGGTGGCGGAGAACGTCCGCTTCGGCCGCGCCGGGGACGCCGCCACCGCCCCGCAGTTCCGGGCCAGGGAGGTCGAACTGAGGCTCAACCGCGCTGCGCTGTTAAAACTTCATTTCAGCGTGGATTCGCTTGTCCTGCACAATGGCCGGGTGTTCTGGACACCGGCCGGGACCAACGCGGCCTCGCCGCCGCTGTCCGCCACCAACATCCAGGCCCAGCTTCGCTTCCTGCCTGGCGACCAGTGGGAACTGGACCATTTCACCGCCATCATTGACGGCCTCAAGATGCAATTCTCCATTTCCGTCACCAACGCCTCCGCCCTGCGCGACTGGCCCATCTTCCACCCCAAGGCCGGCGTGCACCCGGAACAAACCGAGGCCCGGCTGCGCCAGTTGACCCGCATCCTCGACCGGCTCAAGTTCGCCGAGCCGCCCGAACTCGTTGTCACCCTCCACGGAGATGCCCACGACCTCGAGAGCTTCCACGGCCTGCTCACCCTCAACGCCCCGGCCGCCGAGACGCCCTGGGGAACATTGACGAACGGCGCCCTGATTGCGCGCCTTGTCGCCGCCGACAAGGAGACCAATCAACCGCAGTGCGATGTGCAATTGCGCGCCGAAGAAGCGGCAACAGGCTGGGCCGCCGCCAAAAATTTCCATCTCCATCTGCACGTCACGGCCCATGAAACCCTCACGAATCTCATCCAGGCAAGTCTCGAGGTTTCCGCGGACGAACCCGCCACCGAATGGGCCCAGGCTTCCACCTTGCGGTTGACCGGGCAATGGACGCACTCGCCCACAAACATGATTCCGCTTTCTGGCGACATGCAGTTGCGCCTGGCCGGCGCGCGCACCCGCTGGGGAAGCGTCGAAACGCTTGACCTCAATACGCGGCTCAACACGCCCGCCACTGACTCGCCGCGCACCGCCGATGAAAGCTGGGGCTGGTGGGCCAACCTCGAGCCTTACGCCCTGGGCTGGAACTGCCGGCTCGGCGACATCCACGTGGAGGATGCGCGCGTCGGCGTGTTCGAACTCAAGGAACTGGCCTGCGGCGGCGACTGGCGCGCGCCGGAATTGACGCTCACCAACGCGCACGCGGAGCTTTACCGCGGCCGGTTCGACGCCCGGGCAAAATTGAACGTCGCCACGCGCGAAGCGGCCTTCGACGGCATGTCGGACTTTGACGCGCAAAAGGCCCTGCCCCTGCTCACCCCGGGCGGCCGGGAATGGCTGGAGCAATTTTCCTGGACGGACCCGCCGCTCGCGCATGCCTCCGGAACGGTGGTCCTGCCGGAATGGACCAACCGCCACCCGGACTGGCACCATGAAGTGCAGCCCACCTTTTGTCTGCAAGGCGATGTCAAGGCCGGCGAAGCCGCGTTCCGCGACGTGCCGGTGTCCTCGGCCGCATGCCATTTCATCTACTCAAACATGATTTGGAACGTGCCGGATCTGGTCGCGGAACGGCCGGAAGGCACGCTGAACCTGGCCACCGAAGCCGACGACCGCACCAAACGCTTCCATTTTCGCATACACAGCACGATGGACCCGAAGGCTGCGCGTCAACTGCTGCCTCCCGCAGGCCAGCGCGGGCTGGATTCCTTCATCTTCACGCGCCCGCCGGTCGTCGATGCCGAAATCTGGGGCCGCTGGCACGATCCAGATCAACTGGGTTTCACTGGAAGCGTCGCCGTCACCAACTTCGCCCTGCGCGGCGCGTCCGCGACCTCATTCGTGGGCAACGTGCAATTCACCAACACCTCCCTCGTCTTGACGGACGCCCGGGTGGAGCAGGACGGTCGTTACGCCACCGCGTCCGGCATCGGCGTGGATTTGGACGGTGCAAAGGCGTATTTGACCAACGGCTTCAGCACCGTCGAGCCGATGCCCTTCCTCCAGGCCATCGGCCCAAAAGTGGCCGAAGTCATGGCTCCCTATCAATTTGGCCAGCCGCCCACCGTGCATGCCTATGGCACCATTCCGCTGGCCGATGACGTTCCTGCAGATTTGCATTTCAAGGTGGATGGCGGGCCGTTCCACTGGATGCAATTCCACCTTGACCATGTCTCGGGCGGTGTGGACTGGGTGAGCAACATGGTGGCTCTCACCAACGTTCAGGGCATTTTTTACGGGGGCCGCATTTCGGGCGCGGCAGTGTTTGATTGCAGCCCCGCCGAAGGCAATCTCTTCTCATTCAACACCCAGGTCATCGACGCAGACCTCCACACGCTCGTGGCCGATCTGCACGCGGCCACCAACCACCTGGAAGGCCGCCTCACCGGCGAACTGGACATCACCCACGGCAACACGGCGGACCCCCACAGTTGGAACGGCGGCGGACAGGTTGACCTGCGCGACGGCTTGATCTGGGAAATTCCCATCTTCGGCTTTTTGTCCCCGGTCCTGGACACGGTTCAAAAAGGCTGGGGCCAGAGCCGCGTTGACCGGGGCTCGGCCACCTTCACCATCACCAACAGCCTCATCCACTCGGACAACCTCCTCTTCCGCGCCCCCGCCGTGCAAATCGAGTATCGCGGCACTGTGGATTTTTCCGGCCAGGTGAATGCGACCGTTCAGGCCCAGTTGCTGCGCGGCATGCCGCTCGTTGGACCGCTGCTCAGCCTTGCCCTTTCGCCGTTCACCAAATTGTTCGAATACAAGGTCACCGGCACCCTCACCCATCCCAAGAGCGAACCGCAATACGACATCACCAAATTGCTCATGGTGCCGCTCAACCCCTTCCAAGCCCTCCGGCAACTGGCCCCGTCCGGCACTTCGTCCGCTACCAATGCCCCGGCGTCGCCTGATGCTTCACCCGCAACCAACGCCCCGCCGACCTCCAAGCCATCCCCTTGAGCGTCCACCGAGACCCCGGTAATTCCTGCTGCCTCGCGTCTTTGCGCCTTTACGTTGGATTCCGCAATCCGCACTCCGAATTCCGCACTCAGATGCGGGAAATCAATCACTTGCGTTGATGGATGCTCCTCCTCGTCGTCGTTCTCGCCCTTGTCCTCGATTTGGAGGGCATTCCTTCGTCAATGCCCTGACTTCTTGGCCCTCCGCTCAACTATCAACTCGAAGCGCGGCGAAGCCTTGGCGAAGGCGGGTCAACCATCAACATTTCTCAAGCGGCCCCAAGCGGCCCCAAGCGGCCCACCACCACAAATGGGGCCCGTGAAATACGACATCACAATCCGGAAATTACCTTTTTCGCCACAAATTCACGCGGAGAAAAAAATTTATCCGGTCCCAGGCGGTACGAAGCGGTACGATCCACGCGATTCCGCGCTCCGGATTTCCCATGGTCCCACTACGCGGCAATACCCGGCAATACCCGGCAATACGCGGACGAACGTCCAATTCCTTGCCGCGTATTGCCGCCTAACAGTTCGCCTATTGCCGCGTATTCATTTTTCTTGCCGCGTAAAACCAGGCAGGCCCGACCGGGGTCCGGCGACTTTGGACTTTGGACCTTGGACTTGGTGCCCGCAGAGGCCGCCGATACGCGCTCCGAATTTTCTAGGGGCTGTTAGGCTCATTTACCCCCATTTATCCCCGTTTAGCCTCATCTCCGGTGAATTTCCCTGCGGCTAAATGGGCCTAAGGAAACGCCTTCCTGCCCGTTC
>DATMLG010000528.1:0-3656 GCA_035570675.1 Verrucomicrobiia bacterium
GAATCGCCCCGACACCAATGAAAATCAGTGTGAAAGTTCCGATGAACTCAGCGATGCACTTCTTGCTCATGTTCGCGCTCAAGGTCTGCCCACGTTGAGGACGGGACCGGTGGCTGCCGGCGCTGCTGTGGCCGGCGGGGCGGCCGGGGCGGCCGGCTGCTCCAGTTGTTGCCTCAGTGACGGATATTTCTCCAGCAATTCCCTGGCCTGCACCTGCGCCTCCATCGTCCATGAATCACCGCTTCGGGCTTGCAACATTTCCTTGTACATATCGAACGCGCGGTCAGGATGGTTTTGTTGGACATACAACCGGGCCAGCGCCGATCTGGTCTGCGGCCAGGTGGAATCCGGCGTGCTTTGCCGGGCGATTTCCTCGTAGCGCGCCGTCGCTTCCGCGGTCTTTCCTTCCGCCTCCAAGCTTACGGCCACACCGATTGCCGCCTCGTTGGCCAGCGGATAATCCGGATGCGCCGCGAGGAGCGTTTGGAACATCGTCCGGGCCTTCTCAAATTCACCCGCCTCAAAATAGATTCCCGCCGCCGCCATCATGGCGCGTGCGCCGCCGCTCGTTTCCGGGTATTCATCCGCCAACTGCTCAAACTGCGCCGCCAGCGCCGCAGTGGGCGTGTCCCGGCCCGGAATCGGCAGTTTCAGCGCGCAAAACGCCGCGTTCGCGCTGGTTTCACGGCTGTCCTTGTGCATGAAATATAACCCCGCCGCCGCCCCCGCAATCACCACCGCTCCCACGGTCCACAGCAATTGTTTACGATTCTTGTCCGCCCACGCCACCAGTGCGTAGAGGTCTCCGCCTTGCTTTGCTTCATTATCCATAGTTTGGGCGTGAAATCATCCGTGCCATCGCCAAAAACGCAAGCTCCAAATTCGTGCCAAAACCGCCATTTCAACGGTTTGCGTCAAATTCCCCAACTCCCGGAGATAAAAAATCAGGATGGTTTATGCGGGAAATCAACCACTTACGCTGAGTGGCCCCCCCCAGCGGCACGGCGAAGCTTCTGCCGAGGCCAACGATTTCTCCACCTGAGAATCCCACTCCAACCTTGAACCTTCAGCGAATTCTGAAGCGACATAATCCGACACAATCCGGTTTTCGGCCAAGATGCCGGCAAAAATTGCCGACCTCGCACCCGGAAAGACATCGGTTTGGCCCCGCGGTAACGCTTTCACGCCTTGACGATTTAACGCCAAAATAGATTGTCAAAGAACACCCTCCTTCCCACGCGGTTAACCATCGCACGTCTTCTTTCCGTGTCAACTTTCTCGTCTTGTTGCAGTTCCATTCCAGCCCGCGCGCGAATCCAGAACATTCTTGGGATGCATCACCTTGTGATTGCATCGGGCAAACGTCCGTGCAATCCTCAGTTCTACTGTGACTGACCCACAATTATATCTGCCCTCCGCCACTCGGTATGACAATCTCGCGTTTTACCGCCGCTGCGGACGCTCCGGCCTTCAGTTGCCGCTCATTTCCCTTGGCCTCTGGCATAATTTTGGCCGCGTTGACCCTTTCGATAACTGCCGCGCCCTCGTCCGCCGTGCCTTTGACCTCGGTATCACCCACTTTGACCTCGCCAACAACTACGGGCCGCCTTATGGCTCGGCCGAGGAAACCTTTGGGCGTCTGCTTAAACTGGACCTCCAGCCCATTCGGGACGAACTCATCATCTCCACCAAGGCCGGATACGACATGTGGCCCGGCCCCTATGGAAATTGGGGCTCGCGCAAATACCTTCTGGCCTCACTCGACCAGTCGTTGAGCCGGATGGGACTCGACTACGTGGACATTTTTTACCATCACCGTCCCGACCCCGACACCCCGCTCGAGGAAACCGCCGGCGCGCTGGCCCAGGCCGTCAACAGCGGCAAGGCCCTCTACGTCGGTGTTTCCAACTACATGTCCGCCGAAACCACCCGCATGGCGGCGCTGCTCCGCGAATTGCGGGTTCCCTTTGTCATCCATCAACCGAAATACAACATGTTCAATCGTCTGCCGGAACATGGATTATTCGATGTTTTGCAGAAGGAAGGCCTCGGCGGCATCGTCTTTTGCCCGCTCGCCCAGGGACTGCTCACCAGCCGTTATCTCACCGGCATCCCTTCGGATTCACGGGCCGGGCGCGATCCGCGTTTTCTGAAACCCGACCAAATCACCGCCGACACCCGGGCCAAGATCGTCGCACTCGACGCCATCGCGCGCGCGCGCGGCCAATCGCTGGCGCAAATGTCGCTGGCCTGGGTTCTGCGGCAGCAGGCCGTCACCTCCGCCTTGATTGGCGCAAGCCGCCCCAGCCAGATTGATGAGAATGTCGCGGCCATAAAGACTCTTAAGTTCACCGCCGAAGAACTCCTGAAAATCGAAGGCATCCTTGTCGGGAAATAACGGCAAGATTTTCTATTGCCGCGTCACGGAGTCGGGGTAAAATTGGCGCTGCCGGAACAAATCCGGTGAAGCACCGCGAGAAAGGCCTCTTATGACCGGGTTGGAATTATTCACACTCGCCCACGTCGTTATCAGTTTAACGGGCATTTTTTCAGGATTCATTGTTCTCGCCGGATTGCTCGCCGGGAAGCGGCTTAACTGTTGGACCGCGCTTTTCCTTGCAACCACCGTCGCCACCAGCGTCACGGGCTTCATGTTTCCGGTCCATCATTTCATGCCGTCTCATGGGGTTGGCATCTTGTCCCTGATGATCCTTGCGGTCGCGATTTACGCGCGCTACCCGCGTCACCTCGCCGGGCACTGGCGCAAAACCTACGTCATCACCGCCATGATTGCCCTCTACCTCAATGTCTTCGTCGCCGTTGTTCAATCCTTCCTCAAAATACCGGCCCTGAAAGATCTGGCTCCGACCCAAACCGAGCCGCCCTTCAAGATTGCCCAACTCACCGTTTTGGCCCTTTTCGTCGTCCTCACCATCCTTGCGGCCATCAAGTTCCATGATGAACCGGCACGGGCAAGTTGATTCTAAATATCGCGTATCAGCCGATCTGAAGTACGGCTGATTCTTTCGTCCGGCAGCGCGTCCATGCTCAATCGGTCGAAACAGTTATGCAAACTCGAGCACATTGTCAGGGAGGGCAGAAGGAAACCTCATGCCAAAAAGCCATAAAGCTCACCATATTGGTTCCTGGAGGAATCGTTGTATGTCCATAGGCCACAATGTGCTCTCCACCGTCAAAGACAACTACATTTCGAATGCCATCGATCCAGACATGATGACCCTTGGGCAACTCGCCAATCACCGTACCGTTTCCATTACGCCCCGGATCAACCAGAGCATAGTGAACAAAAAAGGATGAGGGAAAGTCCCGGTCGCCTTCGTTGTATTGATTAATGATCGCCGCGGGACCACAAAGCTCTAGAGGGCGTCCAATGTATTCAGAATAAGGGGCGATCTTCGTGAGATTCGTTGAGCATCCGGCCAAAAGGAGTGGGCACAGCAAGAGTGAAAACCCCCGGAAACGTAACTTCGCATTCATATGAACAAGAATACAGGGACGAGGAGTTGCAGGTTAATCGATATTTTATATGCCAGTATTGATTTTATCGATGGGGTTATAAACCTCACGATTTGTCAGGAGACAATACGCATCGCTGAACGCCGGATTTGACCCCGCCCCCGTTTTCGCGCATTCTC
>DATMLG010000529.1:0-2412 GCA_035570675.1 Verrucomicrobiia bacterium
GCACCGCAACCACCCCCGGCCGCCGACGGTTCGCTGGAGCTTACCGGCGGTAATTGGAAACTCTGCAGCACCATGTTTGTGCACGCGACGCCGGACCAAATTGCGCAGCCCGGCTACGATGATAGCCAATGGTTGCCCGCCGAAGTGCCCGGGACCGCGCTCGGCAGCTACCTCGCCATCGGCGCTGTGCCCGATCCCTGGTACGGCGACCAGATGAGCCAGATTTCGGAAGATTTTTTTACGCGGCACGATTTCTGGTATCGCGACACTTTTCTTGCGCCGGCTGATGATGCCGGCAAGCGCGCCTGGCTGGACTTCAGCGGCATCAACTGGAAAGCGGACATCTATTTGAACGGTGTTCATGTCGGCCACATCGACGGTGCGTATATTCGCGGCCGTTTCGATGTCACTTCCGTGCTGCGTCGGGGCGAAACAAATTATCTCGCAGTCTTGATTCATAAAGTCGCGAACTCCGGCTCGGACACGTTCGCGGTGCTTCACAAAACCAAAATCCTCCACAAAAAACTCGACACGCCCACCAGTAACGGCGGCCTGCTGGGTTACGACAGTCCCACGTTTCTGGCCAGCGCAGGCTGGAACTGGCTTCCCATCGTTCGCGGGCGTGATGTCGGCATCTGGGGCCGCGTTCACCTGCAAACCTCCGGCGATGTCACCATCCAGGATCCCTGGGTGACGACTGATTTGATGGACCTTTCCCAAGCCGACTTGACGGTGCGCGCAGAATTGCAAAATCACAGTTCGACCGCCCAAACAGGCAAGCTCATCGGCACGATTGGCAGCGTAACTTTCGAGCAGCCGGAAACCCTGGCGCCCGGAAAGACTCGCGAGGTGGCGCTGGACAAAACGAACTGCCCCGCACTGTCGTTTCCTCATCCGCGTTTGTGGTGGCCGAACGGTTACGGCCAGCAACCGCTCTATCAGCTTAAATTGCGCTTCGAGCAGGACGGTCGTGTTAGCGACGCGCAATTCGTCAACTTCGGCATCCGCAAATTGGAGTGCCGCGTTATCAATAACGTCCTGACCGTTTTTGTGAATGGCACCCGCATCCTGTGCCGCGGCGGAAACTGGGGCATGGCCGAGGGCATGCTCAATCTCGATGACGCCGGCATGGATTTGCGCGTACGCCTCCACCACGATGCCAACCTCGTGATGATCCGCAACTGGGTCGGCATGGAAGGGCACGATTCCTTTTACGACGCGTGCGACCGTTACGGCATCCTCGTTTGGGACGACTTCTGGCTCGCCAATCCCCTGGACGGTCCCGACCCCTCGGACCACGCTATGTTCATGGCCAATGCGCGTGACAAAATCCTCCGCGTCCGCAGCCATCCCTCGCTGGCCATTTACTGCGGCCGCAACGAAGGCAGTCCGCCGCCGGATCTCGACGCGGGAATGCGCGCAGCCGTGGCTACCCTGGACGGCACGCGCACCTACATTCCTGATTCCGCGAGCGGCACGGTGACCGGGCACGGCCCTTATTCCGTTCAGGACGTGGACTGGTATTTTGCCCATCGCGGCCGGACCATGCACAGCGAACTCGGCATTGTCGCCGTCCCCCCCGTCGAGAGCATGCGGGCCATGATGCCCCCGGAAGACCTTTGGCCCATCAACGACATGTGGGCGGTCCACGATTACCAAACCGAAGGCGGCAATCATGGGCGCGGCCCGCTTTATACCCAAAGGATTGAACAGCGCTACGGCCCGGTTTCCAGCATTGAAGATTACTGCCGCAAAGCGCAGATGGTAAACCTCGAGACCGCCAAAGCCATGTTCGAGTCCCTCCAGGCCAACCAGGGCAGCGGCACGCTGGCGTGGATGACCCAGGCCGCGTGGCCCTCGCTCATCTGTCAGCTTTACGATCATTATTTCGAAATGACCGGCGCCTATTTTGGCGCGAAGTCCGGCTGCGAACCCATCCACATCCTTTGGGATTCCGACACCGACGTCATCATGGCGGCGAACAATACGCCCGCCGCCAGCCGCGGCTTGACCGCGGAAGCGCGCATTTACAATTTCGCCGGCCAGGAAATCTGGCACAAGTCGGTCAAACTCAATCTGCCTCCGACGAGTGTTAAGGATTGTTTTCCCATCACTCGCCCAACGGATACCTCGCCGGTATTTTTTGTGAAACTCACCTTGAAGCAGGGCAAAAAAATTCTCTCGGATAATTTTTATTGGAGCAGCGCCAAAGGCGCTTCCTGCGAAGCCCTCAATGATTTGCCGCCCGTGAAGCTCGATGCCATGGCCTCGCACTCCTTCACCAATCAGGTTCATGACCTTTACGTGGACGTTACCAACCCCGCCAAAACGGTCGCACTCGCGATTCGCCTTAAGGTGCAGCGCGCCGGCTCCGGCGAGCGCGTGCTGCCCGTCTTTTACAGCGACAATTAT
>DATMLG010000530.1:0-2521 GCA_035570675.1 Verrucomicrobiia bacterium
GAGGTCTCGCGCAGCCTGAGTGCCTGCGAAGGGGCGTTGCTCATCGTGGACGCGGCGCAGGGCGTCGAGGCCCAGACCGTCGCCAATGTGCACCTGGCGATGAAGCAGAATCTGACCATCATCCCGGTCATCAACAAGATCGATCTGCCGCACGCCGACATACCGCTGGCTAAGCAGCAGTTGGAGGACATCCTGGCCATTCCCGCCGAAACGGCCATTCCGGCGAGCGCCAAGGAAGGCATCGGCATTGATGACATCCTGGAGGCGATTGTGTCGCGCATTCCGGCGCCAAAACCCACGGGCGCGCCTTCGTTCCAGGCCCTTGGGTTTGATTCCTATTTTGACACTTACAAGGGCGTCGTCACCCACGTGCGCATTTTCAACGGAGAATTGCGCGCTGGAATGCAGGTGAAGCTGCTGCATTCGGGCAAAAACGTCGAAGTCAAGGAAGTCGGCAGTTTTAATCCGAAGCCGTACACGCGCGAGAAATTGGAAGTCGGGGAGACGGGCTATTTCACGGCAAACATCAAAAGCCCGAAGGACGTGAAGATGGGCGACACGCTCACGGATGCGCGCAACCCCTCGCCGGCGCTGCCGGGCTTCAAGGAAATCCATCCGATGGTTTTCAGCGGGATTTATCCCATCAACACGGCCGATTACGAGCATCTCAAGGCCAATCTCGGCAAGCTGCAGCTCAATGATTCCGCGTTTGTCTTCCAGGCGGAAAGCTCCGTCGCGCTCGGGTTTGGTTTTCGTTGCGGATTCCTCGGCCTGCTGCACCTGGAGATTGTCCAGGAACGGCTGCGCCGCGAGTACAACATGGACATCATCGCGACTTATCCGAGCGTGGTGTATCGCGTGAAGATGACCGATGGAACCATCAAGGAAGTGGACAACCCGGCGTTTCTGCCGGAGGTGAATTATATTGAGAAGATCGAGGAGCCGATGGTCAAAGCCTTTGTGATCTGCCCGAATGAATACATCGGCGACATGATGGCCTTGATTTCCGAGAAGCGCGGTGCCGTGGACCACACCGAAACGCTGGACGCCCGCCGCGTCATGCTCACCAGTTTGCTGCCGTTGAACGAAATTCTCATTGATTTCCACGACCGCATCAAGAGCATCACCCGCGGGTTCGGTTCCATGGATTACGAACATGCCGCCTACCAGGAGTCCGACATGGTCAAGCTGGACATGCTCGTCAACGGCGAGTCCGTGGACGCCTTCTCATGCATCGTCCACCGGGCCAAGGCGGAGGGCAGGGGACGCGCCCTCGCGGCGAAACTCAAGGAAGTCATTCCCACCCAGCAATACGCCGTCGCCATCCAGGGCGCCATCGGGGGCAAGATCATCGCGCGCGAAACCGTCAGCGCCATGCGCAAGGATGTGACGGCGAAATGCTACGGCGGCGACATCAGCCGCAAACGCAAGCTCCTTGAGAAGCAAAAGGAAGGAAAAAAACGCATGAAAGCCTTCGGGTCGGTCAACATTCCGCAGGAGGCGTTCATCGAGGTCTTAAAGGCCTAGCAGCCCGATAAAAAACTCGCGCCGCCCGCGCCCGAACCTGCTTGAGCCGGAAAGCAAGACGATCATGAGAGAATATGCAATGGCTCCAGAGGAGAAAGTAATCGATGCCGCTTCAGCCCAAACGGGAAAGGCCCGATGGGTTGCGGTGATTTGGCCCGCCCGCTTCGTTGCGGCGTCGGTCAAAGCCCGCTGCGGGGATTCTTCCTCCTTGCGCCTCGCGGAACGGGCCAAATCCCTCGCAACGCGGGCGACGGGACTTTTTTAACGGGCTGCGAACCGCCGAATTTCTTTGTCACCCGCGGCTGTTTTCACGTTTAATCTGCGAACTCTATGAATTTGAGATGGTTCTGGTCGGGAACAGTCCGCGGCGCCTGCGCCATGCGCAAGCATGTCCGCAAACTCCTCGCCGCCCAGCGCGACCTGCTCACACCGGCGGCCATTGACGCCGTGGAAACGGCCGTGAACGAACTCCAAAAAGTGGTCGCCGCCGGCGCTGACGACGCGGCGTTGAAGAAACAGATGACCAATCTGGAGAAAGCTGCGAACGACTGGCTCAAACTGTATCCGAATGCGGCGATTCGTGAGAACATTGAAGTCCTGCTCGTGGCGCTGGCCGTGGCCCTGGGCATCCGCACCTTTTTTCTCCAACCGTTCAAAATCCCGACGGGCTCGATGCAGCCGACGCTTTTTGGCGTCACGCCCAGCCCGCGGTCGCCCCAGGCGCGAAACCAGCCGGACCTCGTGATTCCCGGACGCGTGGCGCGTTTTTTCGATTATTGGATCAACGGGAATTCTTACTTCAACATCGTGGCGCCGGAGGACGGCCATTTGCAGGCGGTGAGGCCGCCGCAACATCTGCTTCTGTTCAACCTCAGGCAGGACTACCAGTTTGAAAACCAGTGGCACACGGTCTGGTTCCCGCCGGATGATTTGTTCCAGCGCGCCGGCTACGAGCTTAATCCTTACGAAGCCGGGCCGGACCTGAGCCGGAGCG
>DATMLG010000531.1:0-3763 GCA_035570675.1 Verrucomicrobiia bacterium
AGCCACCTACGATTCCGTGAACAACCGATTCTTGCTGACGAACAAGACCGCCGGAGACGTGGGCATTTCAATGCAGGACGTGACGGGTAATTTCCTCGCGGCGACGGGCCTTTCAGGCGGCACGTTGCAGCGGGGAAGCAACCTTCAATATAACATCAATGGCGGCGGCACATTGACGAGCCAGTCTAATACGATCACATCGGACACCTCCGGAATCACCGGGCTGTCTGTCACCGCACTCAGCACGGGTCAAACCACGGTGAGCGTGGGCAGCGACACCTCGACGATTGCAACCGCGATCACAAGTTTCGTCAACGACTACAATGCGGTCCAAAATTATATCAGTTCCCAGGTCGCGACGACCACGGATTCCTCCGGGAATGTCACGGCTGGCACGTTGACGGGCAACATGGATATCGAGGGCATTGCGACCCAACTGCGCCAGCTCATGGACGCCCTGCCCGGCGGGACCTCCAGCGCGATCCAAAGCCTCGGTGATTTGGGGTTTGCCTCCAACGGGAACGATAATACTCTAGCCACGTCAAACACCACCACGCTGACGGCGGCATTGACCAACAATTTGTCCGCCGTTCAGGCTCTGTTCACGGATCCGACGAACGGTTTGGCGACCACTCTGGGCAAGTATATCACCGGTGTCACAGGCACGAGCGGCATCCTGGCCACGACCGAGACCGATCTGACAAACGAGTCCAATGACATCACGCAAAACATTGCCACATTGGAAACCAAGGTCACAGCCGATCAGGCGCGGATGACCCAGGAGTTTGTGGACATGGAAACCGCGGTGAGTTCGATCAACCAGCAGAAACAGTATTTGAACGATTACTTCGGCTCCGGCTCAACGTCTTCGAGCGGGACTGGTAGCACACAGGCCAGCGGATTGTAAAACCACCCGTCGGCGGGCGTCATCCGCCAGGGCCTTCCTTGCGGTCCGGCGGCAAAAATTTGGAAACCTGCTTCATTTTTGGTTTCATTCCGCCGATACCACCACATGTCTGGCAGAACCAAACAACGTGCCCGAAAGCTCTTCCGGATCGACCTGGACAACGAAATCATCGCCCTGCCCGGGCGGGGATTGAAATCGGTCCTTGGTCTTTTTGCCCATCTCGAAAATCTCGCGAAGCGCACGGAAGCGGATGCCGCCCCGGCATTAAAGGGCATTGGCCCGGCAAAGGCATTCCCGGTCGTGTCGGTCGATCCAACGGCGGCAGCGCAGATGGCCGAACGCGTCAGTTTTCGGGAACTGGGACGGCAGGTGGTTCGCGCGGCGCATTGCCAGGTGCGGGCGTTGCAGGAACGGCTGGAAGCGGTGCAATCCCTAGTATTGATCAACGATTGGGCCGTGGCCGAGCGCTTATGGGCGAAGCTCGCGCCAGACTGCAAAACGCCGCTGTTTGAAATGGGTTTCATTGAGGAGTTGTGGGGCATCAGCGCGGATCAGTTGCAGGTGGGCGGCTGGTCGTTGACACGCCAATGGCAGCAATTTGTGTTGATTCAGGCGGAGGTCGAGGTTCTATTGGGTCGTCGCCGCAGCCTGGTCGAACTTTCAGACATGCTGGAAAGGGATCTCGGGCGGTGGCTCGTGAAGTTTGTGGATTTGCTGGAGAAGCTGGATGAAGAAAGCGCTGCTTGATTTCTTGGTGAAAAATTCGCGCCGCCGACCGGCAATGGTGGCGGCGATGGCGGCATTTTTGCTCGCCGGGTGCAACACCGTTCGCGAAAGCCTTTTGCTGCCGCCGCCGGAGGTGCCCACATATTACCGGCCGAACAATGTTTATGTTTACAGCCTGTCGCTGCCGGCGTCGTTGCGTCGCGTGGCCCTGCTGCCGCTGACGACGGCCAGCGCAGTGGCCTCGCAGGAGGCGGGCGTCGAGGCGTTGGAACCCGTGCTGCAAGCAGAACTTGAGAAAACCAAACGGTTCGAGGTGGTGGCGGTTTCGGGCGATCAACTTCGGCAATTGACGGGGCGGCCGGCCTGGCGGGCCGATGAGCCGTTGCCTTTGGATTTTTTCGACCGGTTGCAGAAGGCCACCGGCTGCGATGCGGCAATGTTTTGCCAGATGACCCGGTATCAGCCCTACCAGCCCCTGGCGGTGGGATGGAAGCTTAACTTGGCGTCCAAGACGGCGGCAACCAATGCCGAACCGCAACTCCTTTGGTCTGTAGATGAAGTGCTGGATGCCGGGGAGCCTCAGGTGGCGAAGGCGGCGCGCACGTATTATTCGCAACATGTTCATACTGAACAATCACAGTCGGATTCAGGAACCATTCTGCGTTCCCCGAGCTTGTTCGGGCGGTTCACCCTCAGCGTGTTGTTTGGGACATTGCCGGACCGCGAAAAAGACTGATTGGAATGGCTCAAGTTTTCCCGGCCGGCATCCGATACCAGTTTGGTTACACAAAATATATTGCATAGGTCGTCAGGACGTAATGAAGATTAATCCCAATACAGACCCGGTTAGAGTTGGCGGAGCGCAGCCCCCGAAACCCGCCGCATCGGCAACGCCGGCGGTCGCGGAAGCGGACGCCTTTGCCAGTTCGACCGCCGTGAACAGCGCCTTGCGCAACTCACCAGACAGCCGGCCGGAAGCCGTGGACCGCGCCCGGGAGTTGATCAATGACCCGTCATATCCCGGGACGGATACGCTTCGAAAAATTTCCCAGTTTTTAGCTGACCAGATTGGCAACCCGAACGAGTAATTCCCTGCCGGTTTTTCACCACCATGCAACGTAACAACCCTTGGCAGTCTTATCGAAAGGTTGCCACGCAAACCGCCTCGCCGGGACAGCTCGTCCTCATGCTTTACGAAGGCGCCATCCGTTTTTCGGAACAGGCGCTGGCCGGGTTCGAACATCGCGGGGATCCCCTGGCGTTCAACCTGACCATCAACAACAACATTCACCGCGCCCAGGCCATCATCATGGAATTGAATGCCGTGCTCAACATGCGGGGCGGCGGCGAGGTGGCCGCAAATTTCCGCCGGCTTTACCTCTACATGGATCGCCGGCTCCGCGAGGCAAATATTCGCAAGCAGAAGGAACCCATTGAAGAAGTCATCATGCGGCTGCGTGTGATCCGGGACAGTTGGGCGGAAATGCTGCAGCAGAGGCCGCAGGGCGTGAACCAGAACCAGGGAGAACTTCAAACAGCTTGATCCACATGAGAGCGCGACAGGACATCGAAAACTTTTTGGGCCAGTGGCTTGAGCTGACGCAGGCCGAGGCGGGAGCAATTCAAACAGCGGAGTGGGCCCGGGTGCGTGAAATCCAGTCCGCCAAGGCCGGGCTTCAAAAGTCATTGTCCGCGGCCAGGGAGCGGTTGATGGCGGAGGAATACGGCGGGTTGCTGGCGCCAAAGACCGATGATCCCCTGCGGAAGGAACTGGGCCGGTTGGTGTCGCAGGAGAACCGGAACGCGGAACTGCTCGCGGCGCAAATGCGGCGTGCGCGCGCGGAACAGGAAAAGCGGGTGGAATCTTTGCGTAACTTGCGGCGGCTGCAGCGATCGTATGGCCGCAGGCTGGATGCCGCGTGGCAATCATATTCTTGATCGGCACAAGGGCCTCTTCAATCAGTCTGCGGGGTTTTCCCGCATGGTGTTCTCGCAGGTTTCTCACAAGGTGGTAATTTTCCAGGTACCGTCGATTACCCCTCTCCTTGTCCGGCTTGAAATCATCAGGCTTCTGGCTGCCGGGGGATGGCGGCAGATCATTAGGCGGATGGCGTAAATGGTTTGGGCGGT
>DATMLG010000532.1:0-4438 GCA_035570675.1 Verrucomicrobiia bacterium
GAAAAAGGCAGGCGCTCTCAAACAAGCTCGTCGGCAGCCGGTGCCAGTACGTCGGAAACTTCAAGACCCGCCCAATATTCACCACGACGAAGAGGCCGAGCACTGTCAACCCCAGCCATACCATTTCCGGAGGCCCGACATTTGCGAGCGATTCATTGTATCCCTTTGAGAATGCCATTGCGCCGCGCACAAATTCGACCACGTTGGAAACCTTCTGCCCCGCGGCCAGCCATAGCAGCAGGACCGTGAAGCCGATGCAGCCCCAATTGCATGCCAAATCCACGAAGCGCCGGGTGCGAACGCGCTCAAGCGCAATCAGCATCACCAGCAGAAATGTCAGCATCACCTCCGTGATTTTCATCAGGCAAAACAGTCCCAGAAATGCGCAAAGCACGGCGTCCGAAACCATCCTTCCCTTTCGCCCCCGGTCGCCGAGCAGCAGATGATGCCCCGCCAGCAACACAAACAGATTGCTGACCGGATCCAGTTCCTCATATCTCGGCACCAGCGCCAGAAATATCGCCAGAAACCAGACCGCTTTACCGGCGGTGGATGAAAAATATCTCCGCGCATCAAGCGCATACCAGGCCGCCGCGAGGCCGAACAATATGCCAAACAGCACCTTTTGCGTCCCCAGGATCCCCGAGTAGTCATACGGGTAGCTCAAGTATCCGTATGGCCCGATGTTCTGGATTACATCCACGCCGAACTGATATTTGGCGTGCGCGTAAAACTCAAACGCCATGTGACTGCCCAGGTCGTGCGTCATGTTCACGGCGATCTTTGGCAGGCGGACGAAGTTTAGCGCCAGCAGAACATAAAGCAAAACCAGTCCCGGAACCCGGTACCGGGCCTGCCAGCTTGAACGTTTGTCGTCTGCCTGGCGCGGAGTTGATCGGGAACCTTCGTTGGTGCCGCCGGGCTGGGCGGCGGCAGATTTTCGCTGGGACTTTCTGCTCAAAATTATTGCGGGCAGTATGTTCGGCCATCTTTTCGGGTCAAGCCGGAATTAGGAGCCGAGGGATCCATCGCCTTCAACCCATATTGGTCAATGCATGGTCAATGCAGGCCGGCACGGACCTTTCAGCCCGCACCACCAGTTCAAGTCCGCACGCTAAAAATTGCTCAGCCCTCCGCGCCGTGGTAGCCCTCTTCACCATGTTCGGTGATGTCCAAACCGGCGGATTCATTTTCCAAGGAAGGCCGCAAACCGATTGCCGCCTTGACGATGTAGGCAATCACCACGGTGCCGGTAATTGCCAGCACGAGGGTCAGCGCGATCGCCTTGGTTTGCTCGAAAACCAGGCTTTGAAACGGGGAATCCGTCACGTAACCCTTCAAGTTGGTGGCAAGATTCGCGTTGACGGAATTCCTCGCCAGGATTCCCGTCAACAGCGCTCCCAGCGTGCCGCCCACGCCATGCACGCCGAACGTGTCCAGCGCGTCGTCATAGCCAAACCAGTTTTTGACCTTGAAGCAGAAAAACCATGGAATCAGTCCGGCGAAAATGCCTATGATCACCGCGCCGCTGGGCGTCACAAACCCGCAAGCCGGCGTGATCACCACCAGGCCCGCCACCGCCCCGGAACAAAATCCCAGCACGCTCGGCTTGCCCCGCGCAACCCATTCCAACATCGGCCACACAAATGAGGCCACCGCCGTCGCCAGCGTCGTGGTGGTGAACGCATTCGCGGCGATGCCATCGGCGGCCACCGCGCTGCCGGCATTGAACCCATACCAGCCCACCCACAGCATGCCCGTGCCGATGAACGAAAGCACCATGCTGTGCGGCGCAAAATGCTCCCGGCCAAAGCCGTGGCGCTTGCCCAGAATCAGGCACAGCACCAGCGCGGACCAGCCCGATGTCATGTGCACCACCGTCCCGCCGGCGAAATCAATCGCCTTGATCGGGGCATGGGCGTTCCAGACGCCGTTCATGAAGCCGTCAACTCCCCATACCATGTGGGCCTGCGGAAAATAAACGATGAACATCCATAGGATCATGAACAGGCAGACCGCGGAAAATTTCATGCGCTCCGCCACCGCGCCCAGGATCAGCGCCGGCGTGATGATGGCAAACATGAGCTGGTACATCGCATACACATTCTGCGAAACCCACGGGGAATAATCGGCGTTGGGCGTCGAATCAACGCCATTCAAGAAGGCGAACTTCAAACTCCCCAAAAACGACCAGCCGCCGCCGCTTCCCCCTCTGCTAAAAACGAGGCTGTAGCCGCAAATCCACCACAGGATCGTAACCATCCCGGCGATGAAGAAACATTGCGCGATGACCGAGAGTATGTTTTTGCGGCGCACCAGGCCGCCGTAGAACAAAGCCAGGCCTGGCAACGTCATGAACAGGACCAGCGCCGTGGAAATCATCTGCCAGGCATTATGTCCGGGACCAGGCGTATTCAACGTCACCATTTTGAAGTCCGCCGGCAGCTTGCCATCCTTGTCCTTCAATGCCGCCACCGCTGCCGAGGGGTCTGTGTTGGCGATATAGGCTTCCAGCGCGCTGACGCGTTGTTCCATTGAAGGTGCGGGCGAGGACACATTCGTCGCCGCCGCCTGTCCGAGTGCACTCATGGGATTCAACGCCACCACTGCTGCAAACACCAGACCCGTCAGTATTTTATTCATAAATGAACTCGCTGCAAGGTGACCACCGTTACCGTCGGTCAAACTGCCCCTTCCCCCTTTTCCTCGGTCCTTATCCGGATTGCCTCCTCAATGTTCGAGACGAAGACCTTCCCGTCGCCAATCTTGCCGGTCTTCGCCGCCTTGATGATCGCCGCCACCGCCGCATCCACGCGGTTGTCCGCAACCACGACTTCAAGCCGCGCCTTGGGCAGAAAATCCACCGTGTATTCGCTCCCCCGGTAAATTTCCGTGTGCCCTTTCTGGCGGCCGAATCCCTTTACTTCCGTCACGGTCATTCCTTGGATTCCGATTTCGCCCAGTGCGTCCTTCACTTCCTCCAATTTGAACGGTTTGATGATTGCTTCTATTTTTTTCATGGGATATTGATGGATGGTCCACCGGCTGGCGGACGGGGTGGAATTAGGAAACCTTGTGCCGAAACCAGCGGACGGAATGGGGCTGATGGCCGCGGATGTTCCGAAGAATACAGCCGCGAATGACAGGATCGAACAAAACCAACGCCTCGCACCGACACCGCCGAACTAATATTGAACTGCTGTTGGGTCACGCCAACTTATTCAGCCTTACCCCGGGCGCTGATGCAAGACTTTCTCTTGTTGCCATCTAACACGCTGAAATGCAGGAGATTAATGCCCTGTTAATCTGCTCTACGCGATATTCCGCGTTGCCGAAATCCAAGACAAAAAAAGCGCGGGCTTTGCAGCCCGCGCCTGATTACTCGGTTCCTTCAGGATTCTCTCTAACTATGCATTAATGACTCGATGTTTTGGTGTCAGGATAAGCCGTGCCGCCATGTTCGTGGAGGTCAAGGCCTTCGATTTCACCTTCCTTTGATATGCGCAGCGTGCCGGTGGCTTTCACCGCATACATCATGATCATGGCGACCACAAACACGCCTATGCCAATGGCCGCATTGCCTTCGACCTGGGCGATGAACTGGTTCCAGCCGCCACCGTAGAACAGACCCTTGACAACCGCGCCGGCCGAATTGTCGCAGCCCGTTGAATTGGGTGCGCCGAACTGACCCGTGGCGAACAGCCCCAGGCTCCAGGTGCCCCAGATGCCGCATGCGCCGTGAACCGGCCAGGCGCCGCAAGGATCGTCAATGCGCAGGTATTCCAACAAGTCGGTTGCCAGAATTACAACCACCCCGGCCACTGCTCCCAGCAGGATGGCTCCCAGCGGTGACACCCAATAACACGGACAGGTGATGGCCACCAGGCCGGCCAGCAAACCGTTGACGGTTGCTCCGCAATCCCATTTCTTGCTTCTTGGATAAACGAAGAACAGCGCTCCCAGACCGCCTGAACAGGCCGCGAGCGTGGTGTTCGCCGCAACCCGGGCCACGCCCTGGATGTCCATGGCCGAGAGCGTGCTGCCGGGGTTGAACCCGTACCAGCCGAACCAGAGAATGACGGCGCCCACGGAGGCGATGGTCATGTTGTGGTAAGGCATGGGCCCGCCGCCGTCGCGCTTGAATTTGCGTCCCAAACGCGGTCCGAGGACAATGGCGCCCGCGAGCGCGATCTGGCCGCCGATGGTATGCACCACCGTTGAACCGGCGAAATCATGGAACGGAAGCGGATGGATGTTGTTCAACCAGCCGTCCGGACCCCAGGCCCAATGACCGAAGATGGGATACAAGAAACCGCTGACCCCGATGCTGTACCAAAGATCGCCCCAAAAACCAGTACGACCAAGCATGGCGCCGGAAGTAATGGTCGAGCAGGTATCAGCGAACGCGAATTGGAACAGGAAGAACGCCAGCGTAGCG
>DATMLG010000533.1:0-3512 GCA_035570675.1 Verrucomicrobiia bacterium
CAAAATGCACGGCCTGGTCCTCCTGCGCGATGTTTTGGTTTTCCGGGTCGATGCCGCGTATTTTTCGCTCGTATTCGCTTTTATGCGCAATCTCCCCCGCGTATTTGGCCATGTTGTCCCGGTCGCTGTTCATGCGGTTCGTATTCGCCGACCATTCCTTGAACTGCGGCCAGATGAAGATGTAGTTCATGGTAACGAACACCACGCAGCCGATGACGATGAGCCAGCGCCGCTCCTGTGGCTTGAGTTGTTCCCAAAACTTTTTCATTGCGCGTCCCCCGTGCGGGCGAGTTCGCCGACGTATCCCCATTCGAGGTTGTTGCCCACAATATGAGTCCCCTGTGATTGCATGTCGGCGAAGACCGGTTCTCCGTCCAGCTTGTACTTGCGCAGGGCATCCCCGAATTCGGCAACCTGCCGGCCTTGATCCGCCGGTGCCGTGCCATGCAGGCTGAAATTTTTTCCGTTTCTAAACTCCATGCTTTCCACGGTGAAACCGTCGGGCAGCAGTTCGGCCGCAATCCTCCAGCAATCCAATGAGGCGAACTTCAAGGCCTGCCGGTCCTGCAGAATCTGCAATTGTTTCTTGAGCTTCAACGTGTTGGTGTACTCCCGGCTCATCGCGTTGGCCTGTTGGTCCAATCCAACCGCCTTCGAGCTCTGAAACGCGAGCGCCGGGAAATAAATCATCACCGCCGCCACGTAAAGCGCCAGGACCGTTCCCAGTCCGCGCATCCAAAGCCGGTCCACAAACTGATTGTGATAACGCGCCGTGTATTCCGCCGGCAGCATGTTGGCCCGGTCATCCGCCCGCGCCGCGCGGTTTGCGGTCAGCGCGGCCAGTTCGGGTTCAGACAACGGGGCCACGACTTCCGCCGGCTGTCCCAGCCAGACCCGGAACATGGGCTGCCAGCTTGCGGCGGTGACTTCGTCCGCCACGAGATGCCATTGCGGGGCGGAGGTCAGCCACCCGTCCAATTCACCGGCCCAGGCCATCTGGGTCAATTGTTCCTTTAGAATATCGGTGCTGTTTGTGTCTGTCGGCACATGCAGGAGGCTGAGGTTTTGCAGCACGCCGCCATACCACCAGGCCACCAAGGCGGCAAATTGTCCCTCGGCGGGATAGAGCCACGCCCCGTCCCCGGTGATGGGCGTCGCCAGCAACTGGTCAAGGATGGACAGTTCCAGCCGGTCGGCCAGATAACCCTGGGTCTCCAGCTGCCCGAGAAATCTCTCCACCAAATCACGCGGCGCGATCATGACCACGACGGTCTGAAGATTGTCAATTGTGTGCGGCAATACCTGGATGCTCCAGACCGCCTGCGTCACCGGCAGCGGCGAAAGCTTCTCCATTTGCAGTTCGACCATTGCCACGATCTCGCCGATCTCGCTCACCGGCAGATGCACCACGCGCAGGAAAACCTTGTCGACCGGCAGAAGTGCGATGTTCAGCTTGGGCTGGAACAAATCCTTCCAGTCCCGCGCAACCAGTTTCGGTGGCGGGGGGCTGTCCACCGGAAGCGTCAACTGCTGGTCCAGCGAAAAGCCGTTCTTGCCCGCGCCAAACGTCCAAAGATGACGGGACTCGCTCCCGCCGGTCTGCAGCACGTTGCAGGAGGCCCAACGCGTCTTTTTGGGTTTGTTAGCCACGTGTCACCTCGGGTGTCATCAGTTGGATCCTCCCAACGCGTCCATGTGCTCCTCGATCTGCGTAACCCGCAGCACTTCTTCGATCGTCGTCTTGCCCGTCTTCACCTTGTTCCAGCCGTCCGTCCGAAGCGTGCGCATGCCTTGTTCCATCGCCTTCTGGGCGATGGTCGAGGCCGGTGCGCGATTGAGAATCAGCGGCCGGATGGATTCATTCAAAATAAGCAGTTCGTAAATTCCCTGCCGGCCTTGGTATCCGAGCTGCCGGCATTCCTCGCACCCGGCGCCCCGCCAGAATTTCGCCGTCCCGATATCTTGTTCCGGAAAGCCGATCTTCTGCAGATAATCAAGTTCCACCTTTTGTTCCACCTTGCAGTGCGGGCAGATGTTGCGGACCAACCGTTGCGCCATCACCGCCTCGACCGAGGAGGCGACCAGGAACGGCTCGATTCCCATGTCAATCAATCGTGTGAACGCGCTCGGGGCGTCGTTTGTGTGCAGGGTGCTGAATACAAGATGGCCCGTCAGCGCCGCCCGGATGGCGATTTCCGCCGTCTCCAGGTCGCGGATTTCCCCGACCATGATGACGTTCGGGTCCTGGCGCAGAATGTGGCGCAGTCCCATCGCGAAGGTCAGCCCGATGTCCGAGCGCACCGCGATTTGATTGATGCCCTTCAACTCATATTCCACCGGCTCCTCGATGGTGATGATGCGCTTCTGCACGGAGTTGATGCTGCTCAAAAAGGCATAGAGGGAAGTAGACTTGCCTGAACCGGTGGGACCGGTGACCAGGAAGATGCCGTGCGGCTTGATGATGATTTCCCGGATGGCGTTCTCCTCCAACTGCGAAAATCCGAGCTTGTCCAGGCTCAAAAAGATTTTGCCGCGGGTGAGCAATCGCAGGGAAACGCTTTCGCCATAAACCGTGGGCACCGTGGAAACGCGGATGTCGATTTCCTCGCCCTTGATGCGCACGTTGATGCGCCCGTCCTGCGGCAGCCGTTTCTCCGCAATGTTCATGCCCGACATGACCTTGATGCGTGAAATCAGCGCGGCCTGATAGCGCTTGAGGGTGGGAGGCATGGGCGTCTGATGCAAAATGCCGTCAATGCGGTAGCGGATTCGCAGTTCGTCCTCGGCCGGTTCAAAGTGAATGTCCGTCGCCCGGTCCTTGTACGCCTCCCAGATGACCTGGTTGACAAACTTGATGACGCTCGCCTCCTGGTCGCCCTCGGTGATTTCCTTGTCCTCGCTGACCAGCAGATCAATCGGCTCCTCCTTGGCCATCTCATCGAGTGTTTCCGCGCCGACGCCGTAGTATTTCTTGAGCGCCTTTTCAATCTCCACCTTGGGCGCGAGCGCAAACTGCACCGGCCCCGCGGCGTTGTAGCGCACCGCGTTCATCATCGCAGCGTCGTACGGGTTGCTGATGGCAACCTGCAAACGGCCGCCTTCATACGACGTGGGCAGCACGGAATGTTGGAAGGCAACCTTGGTGGGGATCCTCTGGCTTGCTTCAGGAGGTACGGTCAGCTTGGGCAGATCCAGGTACGGCCAGCCGAGGGCCGCGGCGAGCTGCTGGAGAAATACATCCTCGGCGACCCCCCGTTCGCGGCAGACGAATCCCAGCAACGATTCTTGCGAACCGTTTTCCACCGCGACACGCCAGGCCTTGCTCCACTCCTCGAACTGGTCGGGTGTCACCAGGGCAATCTGGGCGATAAAGTCTTTGACCGATGCAAATCCCATCAATTTCTCAAGCTTTCCATCCGGGTTAACAACCGAAACATAAAAAAGTTGCGCACAAATTCCACTTTAGCCCGCCGACCCGCCGTAAACGACATTTTTCTCGTCCCAACATCCCA
>DATMLG010000534.1:0-5526 GCA_035570675.1 Verrucomicrobiia bacterium
GCGGCCTCGGGCAGCGGCAGTTCGCCGACGGCCCCGACGACGCCTGATTCGCCGGATGATCCGAAAGAACCCAAGGAAGCGGCCGAGTCCTGAGCCGTGCCGCATGTATTGAGAAAGGAATTGCCATGCCGCAACTGGTCACAACTGGAGCAATGATGATGTGCAGTTTTGGGCTTGCGCCCAGCACGTTGAACGTCCTGCCGGCGAACAAATGCATGTGCGGCACGTCCGCGGCCAACATCATGGACAACAAGCCGATGGTGAACATTCCTCCCTTCGGCATGTGCAACTCGATCGCCAATCCGACTGTCGCCGCCGCCACGGCCGCGGCGTTGGGGGTGTTGACGCCAATGCCCTGCGTGCCGGTGATTCCCGCGCCATGGGCGCCCGGCTCGGCGAAGGTCATGCTCGGAAACATGCCCGCGCTGAACAACACCTCCAAATGCAATTGCGCCTACGGCGGGGTGATTCAAATCACCATGGCGGGCCAGATGACCACGGCGGTCCCGTGAGCCGCACCCACGCCGCCGGGCCTTCATTTTATGCCCCTCTTCAAGCGGACTGAAACACCGCCGCTGATTAGAATTCAGGCGGCCACCGCCACCGAGATTTGCCGGGAATTCGAGCTTGATCCGGCGGCCAAGGCGTTGCTGGTTCCGGGGCAAAATCCCACCGACTTTTTGCAGGCCCTCGAAAAGAACCGGCTGTCCGGCGAGGCCGTGAAACTGATTGCCTACGGTTTGCCGGAACGGGAAGCGGTCTGGTGGTTGTGTCAAAGTTCGCGGGTTGTTGATGCAAATCTAAATCAGGCGGAGAGGGGAGCGCTCGCGGCCGCTGAGAAATGGGTGAAGGATCCGTCGCCCGCGAACAAGGAGGCGGCCGGCGAGACGGCGGCCAAGACGGACAAGACCGGTCCCGGCGGCTGGGCGGCCCAGGCGGCGGCCTGGTCAACACATCCGGCCCCGTACGTCCCCAAGGGAACCATACCACTTACTCCCGCCGAGCCAACCGACGGGTTGACCGCTCCCGCGGTTGCGGGCGGGATTTTGCTGGCGGCGGGTTTGGTGGGCAAGCCGGCCATGCCCGAAGTAAAAATCCTGGAGCTTAACGCGCCGGTCGTGGCGGCACCGAATGTTCCCGCAGTAAATGTTGCGTTGCCGGGCGCGCCGGGCGCGCCGGCCATCAGCGTCGCCAAGCCCGCGATGCCCGGTTTGACGGTGCCGCAACCAGGCATGCCGGGAATGCCGGCGGTGACAGCGCCACAGGCACCGGGATTGAGCGTTCCTTCACCTGCTGTTCCAAGCGTGCAATTGCCAGGCGCGCAGTTGCCCGACGGGATCGAGGCGCTGCAAGTTCCGGGTGTTCCCCTGTTGGAGAAGCAAGAGTTGAAAATGGCCGCACCGGCTCCGTTGGGCCTGCCATCCGTGCCGGAAATTACGGCGCCCGAGATTCCGCCGGTGGACCAGAAGAAACTGGCCAAGATGCTCAAGCCTTTTCTGGAGTTGGGACGCGAAGTGGCCGGCGGCAAAAATCTGTGGACTTCGGCGGAAGCCGAATAGCAGTTGGTGGGCGCTCGAAAAATCACGGGGAGGGAACAAGCACCACGCGGAAACCGATGTCGGCCTGGGCATAATCGGCCGCGCGGTCTTCGGTATGACCGAACTCGAGGCTTGTCGCCAGACGGCTGTCATAAGCGCCGCCGATGTACGACTTATCAGTTCCCTGACCGCTGGCCAGCCATTCCCAGACATTGCCGCGCACGTCGTAGAGTCCAAATGCGTTGGGCGCGCGGCTGCCGACCCGCGCGGGCTGGCTGGTCTTGACGACTGAATCCTTCAGGTCGGTGTCCTTGGCGAAGAACAACCATTGTTCGCGCGTGGGCAGCGCGTATTGGCCGCGGGAAACTCCGGCGTCCTTGTCCTTCTGGGTGAGTTTCCGGCAGAATTCGTCGGCTGAGGACCACGGCACGTTTTCAACCGGATAGTCCGTGCCCGCAGCGTCCAAGTTCGCATGGCCGCTGGGGTTGCTGCCCATCACCGCCTGATACTCCTTCTGCGTGACCTCGTAAATGCCCACGTATCCGTCCTTGCCGGGGCCGAACAGGTCCGGGATTTTGGCGAGGGTCATGCCCACGCTGTTCTTGAATCCGCGTGAAACATTGTCGGAATGCAAAATGATGCTGAGGCCGGCGGGCAGATTGGTGTCGAGCAGATCCACCTTCTGGCCGCGCTCGTACAGCTCGTACGCGTGATGCCCCGGAATTTCGTAGGCCAGACGCATTGGCGCCGTCTGAACCACCAGTTCCTCCCCGCCCTCCTTGACGGTGACGTCGTCGGGCAAATTGGTGAGGATGACGGTGCCATAGTTGAATTTGAAGGGCGGCACGGGATTCGGCGCGTCCAACTTGAGATCAACCGCGTTGGTGATCGCGCCCAGCCGCCGATGGCGCGCCACAAATTCTGTCGGGCCCCACGCAAGCTGGTAGTCCGGTCCGGGCGGATCCAGTTTATGTCCGTTGGCAAAAACATCCAGGCCGGGCGGGTCCACCAGCAGTTTCACCGGCAGGGTGACGCGGGGGAGCGTCGCGGTAATTTCCTTTTTTTGTTTTGCCGGTACGGACATCTTGCCGGACCAAGTCTGGTATCCCGGTGCCTGCACGGTGTAGGCGACTTCCTCGTTGGGTACTTGATAGATTGGGTCGCCGGGCTTCAAAGTTCTCTGGCCGCCTTGCTGGATGGTGGCCAGGGCGAGAACCTCCGGCGGTTGGATGTCGATTGCAACCGTGCCGTACGGGAAGGCGAAGCTGGCGCTCTCCGTGCGGCCGGCGCGAATTTCCACCGGCCGTTCCAACTGGCCAAGCGAGGCAATGACCGCCTTGATCCGGTGCGAACCGGGCGGCAGGGGCACTTTGATGGAGGATTCGCGAATGGTGGTTCCCAGCACCTTGCCCGATTCATCTACGATATCCGCACCCGGAGGATCGCTGGTGACCTCCACAAAGCCTGCCATGGCCTTGAGCACCGGATTGAGCGATTTGCTGCTTTTGTCTGCGAGAGAGACTATCTGGACATTGGTTTCGTAGCCTTCCAATCCGATTTGCACATTCATCCGTCCCGGCGGCAGAGCGAGATTGGTGGGAGAAAGTCCGACGAGCGTGCCGTTGATGACAATTGCCGCCCCCTTGGGGTCGCTGTCCACGGCCAGGGTGCCGTAAGAAAAGGAAAATTGCTGGGACCGGGTCCGGCCCTTCACCACCTGAAGCGTGCGGTTCTGGCCGCCGAGGAATGGCAGCCGGGCGGTGATTTGATGACTGCCTTCCTTGACGGATTTGGACAGCGGAGTTTTGCCGATCACGACGCCGTCCAGGGAGATTTCGGCATCGGGCGGATCGCTGGTGAATTCAACGAGCACGTCGCTCGGGGGCGGTTCACTCAGGCGCACGGCAATTGGAACCAGCGTGTGATTGGACGGAACGGAACGGGTCAGGGTCGCGGTTTCGTAGCCATCGCTTTGAAGTTTCAATTCGACATCGCCGGGCTTGAAGTAGCGGTTGACGTAGGGCGTGGTCAAATCTGGCCCGTGGCCGTCAATTTGCAGTTTTGCGCCGGGCGGCTGGCTGGAGACGGACAGACCGCCATACGGAAGCGAGAGATTGGTTGAAGTGGTGTGCCCGGAATTGACTTCGACCCAAAATTTCTGCGGCGTCAGACCGGGATAGTCGAGCAGAAGGGAATAGTCCCCGGTTTCGCGCGCCAGTTTCAAGTTGCCCTGCGCATCGCTGGTGTTCGTTTCGCGGAGGGACTTGTCCTCAAAACCGCCCTCGCCGATGGGAACGATCACCACCTGGGCGGCGGGAGGATCGGTCTTGATGAGCAGCGTGCCAAATTTTTGGTGATGGAAAAGGAAGTAGCCACCGAACAGCGAAGCCAGCACGACGACGGCGGCGGCGGAAACCGCCAGCACGGCGACGGACTGCTTCGGTTTGAGGGCCAGCAGGTCAGAGCGAAGCTGTTCCAGGGTGTAATCCTGCCGGTCCAGATGCGGATCCAGCAGCCGGTTGCACAGCCCCAGCCATTTCTGGGTTTGCTCGCCGAAGAGGTCGGACCATTCCTTCGTCGCCTCCACTGGGACAATCACCCAGCCGCTGGAAAAATCCGCTTTCCGGTGCAGGACCAGTTGATAAAGCAATTCGCCAATGGCGCGCAAATCCGCCAGTTCGTACCGGGCGGCCTCGCCGGATCCGCCGGAAAGCGGATCCGACACGACGACCTGCGAGCTCCGGGGCTTGCCCGCGCCGTCGAGGAAAATATTGGAAGTCTTGAGGTTCCCGTGCGAGCGCCCGCAGGCCTTCTTCATGTGCAAGGCCGCTTCGACGACGCTCAGGACGACATGGAACAAATCACGCGGTTCCAGCACGACGAGCCGGTCAAGCATTCCATCGATGGACCGGACGTAAAATTTGGTGGCATACCAGGGACCGCGCTCGTCCTGGCCGTGGTCGAGGATGGGAGCAAAATAACGGGAACCCGCCACCGCCTGTTTTTGAGCGTTGATCTGCTGGGTGAAGGAGTCGCCGATGTCGTGGAAGAGCGGGGCGAGTTCGGTGGCGGTCTCCTGCGGCTCTTCCGTTACGAGGCGGTCAAGCGAGAAGACCTTGACGGCGTAACGGCCCTGGCGGTCACCTTCCTTGCGCGCCTCGTAAACCGTCGCCCCGCCGCCGGAGTCCAGCAGCCTGCCTGTCTCGAACGGACCGAAGGTCTCCATGAATCAGGATTGCCGCAAACACGGGCGGAAAACCGGCCGGCGAAAGCTCACCAGGCCGGAAGGGTCTGCCCTTCACGCGGAACCGTGACCACCCGCACGCCGCCGGCGCGGACTTCGGCGGTCAAATCCTTGGTCCCGCCCGGCCAGTAACACCGGCAAAGGGGGATCAGTTGACGGCGGGGATCCTGGCTGCCGTTTTTGCCTTCTTCATAAACGCCGGGAAGGTCCGCGATGATGACGATGTACTGGACGCCTTCGGACAGCCACTTGGTCCAAAGCGGGTCGGTCTTCTTCAACTCGAAAGGGGTCTGCTTGTCGGGAAGGAAGGTGACGTTCGTTTTTGAAAGATCCATCCGGACCGAATCCCCCGGCTTGAAATATTTTTTAAGACTGTAGGTTTGCAGCAACTGCAACTCCGACTGCTGGAGGCCGATGATATCCACCACCACGGAACTGTCCTTCAGCGACTCGCCGGGCACGAGCTTGAGGTTGTAGGCGCGGGCCGCGCCGCCCCCGGCGCCGGGTTTGCAGCCGGAGCAGCCGGTGGAGAAAAAAAGAATTGCGAGGGCGCCGGGAAACAAAACCCAGTTCTTCAGGAAGTTAAGAGATTTCATTGTCGGTGTTTTTTCGGACTTTTGCGGACGTTAATCCGGTCAGCCGGGACAGATGGCAGGTTACAAGGAGCCCCAGACGGGTCAATGCCAATTTCTCGGCGCGGGCCAGGTGACCGGGGCCGGATTCGTCAACCGCCACCGAGACAGG
>DATMLG010000535.1:0-4709 GCA_035570675.1 Verrucomicrobiia bacterium
AGGATGTGGCTGAACTCGTGGCCGATGACGCCCTGCAATTCGTCGCGCGTGAGCGATTTCAAACACCCGCGCGTCGCGCAAATCACCATGTCGCTCGTCGAATGCCCGGCGGCAAAGGCGTTGATGCCCCGCTCCTCCTCCATCACGTAAACATGTGGCACGGGCGTGCCGGAGGCGATGGCCATTTCCTCGACCACATTCAACAGCTTGCGCTCGTCCGGATCAGACGTGTTCGCGTTGACCGGCCGGCCGCCCATCATTTCCGCGACCACGCTGCCGCCGCCCGAGAGTTGCATGGTCTTGTATGCGCTGCCGCAAAAGATGAAGGCAATCGTCCCGAGGCTCACTTCCAGGAAAAGCTTCGGATTCCACCACATTTCACCAAGGGTCGTCTCCTGGTAATCCCCGTATCTGAACGATGTCCGATGTCCGTGGAAATTGAGCACCATGACCGCGACGAAATAAACCATCACCACGATGCTGATGACGGCGAGCACGAAATAAACCTCCAGCAGCTTGGTGTGCTTGCGCGCGGATTCCTGTCGCTGAAAAAAGTCCATGTCAGGAGTAATCGGAAAAACCGGGGAACGCGCGGTTGTGGAACAGAGCACGCCCGCTCTGTGCGCATTCCCCCTCTCCCCGGGGGAGAGGGCCGGGGTGAGGGCGTGCGTTCATCTCACTGATCGTCCCTCAACCATGGTTCTGCTAAAACTGCACCTTCGGCGCTTCCTTCTGTTCCGGCTTGTCGATCACGAACATCTCCGCCGCGGTGAAGTTAAATGTGTTGGCGATGATGTTCGTCGGAAAGGTTTCGCGCGCGGTGTTGTAAACCATCACCGAATCGTTGTACGCCTGGCGCGCGAAGGAAACCTTGTTTTCCGTCGAGGTCAGCTCCTCCATCAACTGCATCATTTCCTGGTTGGCCTTGAGATCGGGATAAGCCTCGGACACGGCGAACAGCCGGCCCAGCGTTCCGCTCAACGCGCTTTCCGCGCCGCCCAGTTCCTTCATGGCCGCGGCGTCGCCGGGATTTTGCGCCGCCTTGACGTTTGCACTCGACGCCATGTTGCGCGCCGCGATGACCGCCTCCAGCGTGCTGCTCTCGTGCTTGAGATAGCCCTTGGCCGTCTCGACGAGGTTGGGGATCAGGTCGTATCGCCGCTTGAGCTGGACGTCAATTTGCGCGAAGGCGTTCTTGAACCGGTTCCGGAGCGAAACCAGGCCGTTATACTGGCCGATGACGTAGAATATCGCGACGAGCGCGATTACCGCAACGACGATCAAAAAGATAACAATAAATCCCATAGTGGTCCTTTGTTTTAGTTCCACCATAGCGTCCAACAACCCTCCCGCTGATGCAATTATATTTTGCCGCCGAAATTGTAAGGGCCCGCCGGCATCGCGCCCTTGCCCGGCGCGGCGCCACTTCAAACTCCTCCGTCACCCAGAGGCTTATCGGGATCACTGCGGATTTTGGCGCATCATTCATCTGTTTCGCAGACCCTTCACCGGCGCAAAAGTTACTGTTTTCATCTCGCATCCAAGGTAAGACGCGCCCCAAACCAGCCTGTTCCCGGCCGCCCTTTTTTGCTCGCCTTCTCGCCCGGCCGCAGGCAGGCTCAACAAAATGGCTGACCACGTTAAATTACCGGGAACATTCCGGCTGCCGACGGGTCTTACCCATGCATGACGGCCGTATGCCTGACGGATTAGACTTTGAAGGTCTTGTGTCCCGTTACTATGGGCCGCTGTATCAGTTCGCTTACAGTCTCGCCGGGACTGAAGCGGACGCGAGTGATTTGACGCAACAAACATTTTATATTTGGGCCACCAAGGGTCATCAACTGCGGGACAGCGCCAAGGTGAAAACCTGGCTCTTTACCACCCTTCACCGGGAGTTTCTTAACATGCGCCGACGGGTCGTACGCTTTCCACACCATGAGCTGAGCGAAATGGATCATGAACTGCCCACAATCTCGCCCGCCATGGTCAACTCCCTTGACGCCGCCAAAGTCGTGAAACTGCTCGGCGAAGTCGCCGAACCGTATCAGGCCGCCCTCACTCTTTTTTATCTCGAGGACTGTTCGTACAAGGAAATCGCCGAAATCCTCGGCATCCCCCTGGGCACCGTTCAATCGCGCATTTCCCGCGGCATGGCGCAGCTTCAGCAACTCATCCTCGACACCGCCCCCCCGTCGGCCGGCACCTCGCGAAAGGAGGAAACCCGTGGATAGCCGCCAGGCCAGGGAAATCCTCGCCCTCTACCGCCCGGGCAGCGCGGATGCCGCCGATCCCCGGATGGCCGAGGCGCTCGACCAGGTCAAGCTCGATCCCGAGCTCGCCGCCTGGTTCCAGGAGCATTGCGCGGTCTACACCGCCATCCGCGCCAAGCTCAAGGCCGTCCCCGTGCCGCCCGGACTCAAACGCGAGATCATCGTCGGCCGGGCTGATCACGCGCGCATCATACCCCTGCCCGGCCCCGCCAAGATTCTCCTGGCCGCCGCCGCCGTTGTATTGCTGACCACCCTTGTCTGGTTCACCTTCAACACCCCCCCGAGCGAAAATACTTTTGCCCGTTTCCGCGACCGCATGGCCCGCAGCGTCCAGCGCTCGAACGTTCCCTACATGAAAATGTACTCCACCAACCAGACCGATGTACTTGCCTACTTCACCGCCAACCAGCGCCCAACTGATTTCGCCCTCTCCAAAGCCCTCCAGCAACTTCCCGCCGAAGGCGGCTCGGCCTTCACCTGGAACAATCATCCCGTCGAAATGCTCTGCCTCAACGCCGGCACCGACGCCTCCGGCCAGCGGAATGACCTTTGGGTTTTCGTCATGGATAAAAAGGTCGTCCCTGATGCGCCCGGCGCCAGTCCCCAGTTCTTCCAGGTCGGCAATCTCATGACCGCCAGTTGGACCGTGGGTGATAAAACCTACGTGCTCGCCGCGCGCGGCAACACCGAGGACCTCAAAAAATACCTCGATTAATCCGTCCTCTTTCCGCCACTTTCTTGCAAGTTGTTTTTATTTTGCCGCCTGCTCCGCAACCCATTTGTCAATCACCGGCAATTCCCGCTCCTTGAGCGCCGCCTTCAGCCGGATGGCCGCCGCGGTTTCCCGCGCCTTCGTCATCGCGTCCTCCCCGAGGTTGTCCTTCACATAAGCCTCGAGCTCATCCGCCCGCGCCGCGTCCGAAAATGAACCCATGATTCCCGGCACATAAGTGTTTCGACGGAATGACTCCACCTGCGCCAGCAACTCCGGCATATGACGCCGCGCAAAATCCCACGCCTGTTCCTGGTGCTCGCCCAGGCCCGCCACCTGCGCCACAAAGTACGCCGTCTCCTGCGGCACCGTCTCATCCGTCAAGGACATCGAAAGCGTCAGCGTCGCCAGTTCCGGGTCCAGCGCCCCGGCCATCGCCCGGTAATAAAGCTGCCGCTCCTCGGTTCCCTTCGCCGCGCGCGCCAGATCATGAAGCTGTTCGTACGTCGCCCTGTCCCCGTACCGGCCTGCAATCATCAGCACCGGCCCGCGTAAATCCGCCGGCAGTGTCCGTTGGTCCTTGAGAAATGCCGCGAACCGCACCTGCGCCTCCTTGATCACCGCCGCGTCACCATAATATCCCAGGCTCGTCAACACATGGCTTCGCAGCAACCGGTCCGTCGGCGCTTCTGCCGCTCGCGGCTCCCAGCCCAGGCGGTCCAGCAGCGGACGCACCCACCCGCACGCAAACTTCCGGAACGCCGCCCGCCCCGGCTGTCCCTGCTCCAGTCCATCAATCCCGTCCAGCACCGATATGATCTGGTTCAACACCTGATACGTTGTGTCCCCCTTCAGTGATTGTGCAAGGTCCAGGTAATCCGACGACGACGCCCTGCCCCCCTGCACCATCAACCACGTGTCATCCAGCAAATTCAACCGGTCGGCCGCCGGCAGGTTTGTAATTCCTTGCCGCAGCTTCGCAAACAACGCCGGCTCATACAACGTCACATAATACCCCGCGTCGCCTGCGTTGGCCTTGATCACGCTGTTGCAACCACCGAACGGCACCGACGTTTTTTCACCGTTCAACATTGCGAACGCCGGCGCGTTGGGATGCGCCAGGTCCATCAGTGCCACCGGAATTGTCCATTGCAACGGCGCCGCGTCCGGATATTGCACCGTGAACCGTTTTTGTTCCAGGGTCACCACCTGCCGTCCGTTCACGCACGCGGTACTCACCGTCACCACCGGGAAACCCGGCTGCTCCGTCCAGCCCGCCGCCATTTGCTTCACCGGCTTGCCCGACGCCGCCCCCAGCGCGTTCCATAAATCCGCCGTCGTCGTGTTCGAAAACTCATGCTCCGCGAGATACTGCCGGATGCCTTTGCGAAACGCGTTTTCACCCAGGTAATTCTCCAGCATCCGCAAAAACGATTGGCCCTTGTCGTACGTAATATTATCAAAGGCGTCATTCGCCTGGCTCTCATTCGTCACCGGTTGCTGGATGGGATGCGTCGTCCGCCACGCGTCCACGTTCATCACCCCGCTCTTCGTTCCACCTGCGTTCAGGCTTACCTGCCACTCCGGGTTTAATGCGTCGCTCACCTTCGCCGCCATCCAGGAGGCAAACCCCTCGTTCAGCCACAAATTGTCCCACCATGCCATCGTCACCAGGTCCCCAAACCATTGATGCGCCATCTCGTGTGCCACCACGCCAAAAACCC